>CAYFJY010000012.1:0-14439 GCA_964343665.1 uncultured Actinomycetes bacterium
TATTCGTATCAATTGTTGGTGACGATGGTGTTCGTTATTACGGTTCGCATTTGCAGAAAGTTGCACCTGGAATTGAAATTGGCATGCGAGTTGAACCCGGAACTCTGCTTGGCTATTTGGGGGATAGCGGCGATGCAAGAGGTACTGCACCGCATGTGCACTTTGGAATTAGCTGGCCAACTGAAGCGAATATCTGGTGGGTCCGACGTGGCGAGTTATATCCATGGAAATACCTAGATGCTTGGAAGAGCGGCCAAGATCTCTCCCCAGCCAAATCTGTCGCAAAATTACGCGACAAGTACGGCGAGATTCCACCAATTCCCAAAAAATAGATAAACTCCGCGACAGTTCTGGGGGTCGGTGTAATTCCGAACCGGCGGTCAAAGCCCGCGACCCGGTGCCAGCCAGGTACCGGTTGACTTAAGTGAAACTCTTAGGCCGACAGTAAAGTCTGGATAAAAGAACTAAATGTCGATGTGCTGCGCACATTTGACTTGCCCTTGGAACCGCAAATTAATTACTAGTTCCGAAGGGATAGAAAATTGTCAGTACTTCAATGGCTATTTGAAGCCACAATTAACTTCGGCAGCAAATCAATTGCGGTTCGCGAAATCATTGGTGGTGTACTTGGTTTAACAAGTGCAGTGCTAGGAGCGCGTCGCTTGGTAGCTGCTTGGCCAGTAGGAATTCTGGGCGATGCACTTTTATTTACAGTGTTTCTTGGCGCAGTCTTCTCATTTGGCGATGATTCACAACATGCTAACTTTTATGGACAAGCAAGCCGCAATTTATTGCTCATTATCGTGAGTATTTATGGTTGGGTACGTTGGTCTCATCACAAGAGACTTGGAATAAATGTTCCAGCAGTAGTACCGCGTTGGACGACCACTAAAGAGAAGCTTTGGTTAATTCCATCAATAATTATCTTCTTCCTAGTTTCAATGCAGATTTTCAAAGCCCTTGGCGAGTCTGGCCAATGGCTCTTTGTTGATACTTGGATCTTCACCGGTACCGCACTTGCCACATTCGGAATGAGTCGTGGATATGTCGAATTCTGGTTGGTCTGGGTATTAGTTGATCTAGTTGGAGTGCCATTTGCATTTAGCAACGGGTATTACCCAACCGGAACTCTTTATGCGATTTACATGCCATTTGTAATCTGGGGCTTTATCAATTGGTTAAAGATCTCTAAGAAAGAGAAGGAACCAGTAGCAATATAGAAGTAATAAAAACCCCGGTGATTTCTCACCGGGGTTTTTTATTTAAAGTGTTACTTAGTTAGCAGTTACTTGATCAGCCTGTGGGCCCTTTGGACCCTGGACGACCTCGAAAGATACTGACTGACCCTCATTAAGAGACTTGTAACCATTACCTTGGATAGCGGAGTAATGTACGAATACATCCTGACCACCGCCATCTACTGCAATGAAGCCGAAGCCCTTTTCAGAGTTGAACCACTTAACTGTGCCTGTTGCCATTAATTGTTTTCCTATTTCTTTATTCTTTAAACTTAACGAGACTTGGATTTGGCCCCGTTGGTCTTCCTTCTAGCTAAATTTCTTAAAAACTTACCTTCGAGCGTCCGACTGGGAGTAAGCCTACCTTCGATGCGCTGATACGCCTATTTCGTGGAGTTTCTAGCGAAAAGTGGTGCTTTCTTACGCTCATTTCTTCCTCCTTTTGCTCCTTTTTACCTTATTGGCTCATCTGGACAACTTGGTACCTAAAGCGAGAAAATTGGAGCACGATTTTTGGTCGACTAAAAAAGTAATTGGCTCATCTGGACTGGGGAAGGTGCAGAGAAAGAGCGCCTTACTAGGAGTCGAAAATGAATCGTGGAATATTGACGATCCACTCTTGCCCGATGGCGCTAATTCGCCATGTCGAGTGGTCTATTGAATCAATTTTGGGCAGCGTTTCGATTAATTGGCGAAACCAACCGCTAATTGCGGGAACGCAACGCACTCTTGTTGATTGGCGTGCTACTAAGAATCTCTCAGCAGATTTAGCAAGCGCCTTGAAAAGTTGGCACTATTTAAGATTTGAGATTACATGTGAAAGTGAACTTTATCGTCATACTCCTGAACTTGGGATTCATAGGGCACAAATTGATGAGATTGGAAACGTTCTAGTTAATGAGAATCAAATAAAGTTTGCCTTGTCAAAGACCGATGATTCCATGCGCGAAGCTCTCGATGTGGCCCTTGGAACAGAGTGGGAAGTAGAGTTGGAACGCTTCCGTGGGGTAGATTTACAGGAAGTCGCACAACTTCGCGCGATTTGAAAAGGAATTTAATAATGGACGAGATGATTGAAAGACGAAAAGCGCTCACATTTATTGCAGCATCGGTAATAGTCTCTTTAGCAATGGGCTTGGGGCTTGCAAGAGTTGGTTCTGGTTTTGCGTCTCGTTCCAGCGATGGAATTGTGGTTACTGGATCAGCGAAAGTTGCAGCGACTGCCGATAACGTCGTTTGGACTCTCTCAGTTCAAAATACGGGCAAGACTCCTGCAACTGCTGTAGTTGGGATTGACTCTGGTATTAACGCACTTCAGAGATATCTAACTGATGGCGGTATCACATCAGAACAATTAACACTCGGATCTGTGAGTAGCTATCCAACTGAGGAATATATGAATGGAAATCCAACTGGCAGAATCTTGAATTACCGCGCCAATCGAGAGATCACTGTTCGTACAAAAGATGTTCAATTAGTCTCTAAGTTAAGTCAGAATATTGGAACTGTTCTTCAGTCTGGCGTAAATGTGAGCAACTACGGTCCACAGTATTATGTATCTACTCTTGCAAAGATACGACCAGAGCTATTAAAAGAGGCGACTAAAGACGCTAAGAAGCGAGCTCTAGCGATGACCGAGGCGGTCGGCGGTAAGGTCGGAGCAATTACCTCAGTCAAAGCAGGTCCTATTCAAGTCACAACTCCAGATTCAACGATGACTTCAGATATGGGTATGTATGACACTTCAAGTATCAAGAAGACAGTTACTGCCACTGTCACAGTTACTTTCAAGTCTAATTAGCCCTATTCTTATAGGGGAATATTGCTATGTGCTCCTCGGCGATGCGGTGCCGAAGCTAAGGCTCGTGCAATCTCAGATCTAGTCATATTAGGTTCGATAACCGAATCTACGACGCCAATCTCTATTGCACGTTGCACCCCACCCGATTCTTGTTCATGCTTAGCTGCCAGTTCTAATTCCATGTAGCCACGTTGATCTTCTGGAACATTCGAAAGCAATCTTCGATGAAGTACTCTGATCGCAGCAACGCTTCCCATAACAGCCACATCTGCGTTAGGCCAAGCAAATACTTTTGTTGCTCCAAGTGCACGTGAATTCATTGCAACGTAGGCGCCACCATATGCATGGCGTGTAATTAGAGTAACTCTTGGAACGACAGCTTCACCAAAAGCATGTAGTAATTTCGCTCCTCTACGTACTGCACCTTCCCACTCTTGAGCTGCGCCAGGTAAGAAACCTGATACATCGGCGATTACAATCAGTGGAATCCCAAATGCGTCACACATTCGAACAAAACGTGCAGCTTTCTCACCAGCTGAGGCATCTAAGGCGCCACCTAAATGTTTAGGGTTATTTGCAATAACTCCCACTGTCCGACCACCAAGTCGACCTATAGCAGTTAACATATTAGGCGCCCAATCAGAGAGAAGTTCCATTGATTCATCTTTATCGAGTAATGCTTCGACTAACGGGTGAACTTCGTAGATTCTCTTTCTCGAATCCGGTACGTATTCTGAAAGATCCAAATCTTTGAGTTTTACATTCACATTTCCTTGATTTGCAAATAGCGATGATAATTTCCGAATATCTTCGAACGCCTCTTCTTCAGTTGCGGCAATAATGTGCGCAAGTCCAGAATTTTTCTTATGCGCCTCCGGTCCACCTAAATTAGCCATATCAACGCTCTCGCCAGTAACACTTTTCACGACATCGGGACCAGTAACAAAGATGCGACCTTCAGGTGCAAGAACTACAACATCCGTAAGGGCAGGGCCATAGGCACCGCCACCTGCAGTCGGCCCTAAAATCAAAGATAGTTGAGGGATTTTTCCTGATGCTGTTATGAAAGATTGAAATACTTCACCGAAAGCATGAAGCGATAGAACACCATCGCGTAATCGAGCTCCTCCAGAATGCCAAATACCAATAACGGGTATTTGTTCTGACATTGCTAATTTGTACGCCTCTACGATCACCTTGGCACCTTCTGGTCCAAGTGCGCCACCTTGAACAGTTGGATCGGAGGAAAATACGACTACATCATTACCTTTTATTTTTCCCCGCGCAGCTAATACGCCACTTGCATCCCTTGAAGTGATTAATTTCTTTGTGCCGGCATCTAATAACTTCGCTATGCGAAGTTCAGGATCTTTAGGATCAAGCATGAAATATATTTACTAAATTGATTTGAAAACCAGAACTACGTCGTGTCCACCAAAACCGAATGAATCATTTAAAGCTGCGATATCTCCATCTGGTAACTTGCGTGCTTTATCTCTGACTACATCAACAGTTACTTCAGGATCAAGATTCTCAATATTGATAGTTGGCGGTGCGAGGCGGTCTTGAAGCGCTTTTACTATAAAGACTGATTCAACTGCGCCCGCTCCACCTAATAAGTGGCCAGTCATTGATTTTGTAGCTGAAACAGCAACATGATCTGCATCTGTACCAAGTGCACCGCGGAGGGCGTTTGCCTCTGCAACATCGCCAGCTGGGGTAGAGGTGGCATGTGCATTCAAATGGAAAATATCTTTAGTCGAAAGTCCCGCATCTTTAAGCGCTAATTGCATTGCGCGGATTACGCCGCGACCTTCTGGATCAGGTGCTGCGATGTGATAACCATCTGAAGTTAAGCCTTGACCTGCAATTTCGCAGTAAATTTTGGCACTGCGTGCCTTTGCATGCTCATACTCTTCAAGAATTAATACGCCGCCACCTTCGCCAAGTACGAAACCATCGCGATCGGCGTCATATGGACGCGATGCTTTTTCAGGTGCGTCATTTCTCGTTGAAAGCGCCTTCATAGCGGCAAATCCTGCCATTGGAAGCGCATCAACTGAGGCCTCTACGCCACCTGCGATCACAACATCAGCGCGATTATTTCTGATCATTTCAAAGGCATATCCAATTGCTTCAGCACCCGATGCACACGCAGAGACTGGCGTATGTACCCCAGCTTTTGCTTTGAATTCCAAGCCGACATTTGCAGCTGGACCATTTGGCATGATCATTGGAACCGTATGTGGCGATACAAATCGTGCACCTTTTTCGATCAAGGTTCGATATTGCTCTAATAACGAAGTGACTCCACCGATACCTGATGCAATCACAACGCCTAAACGTTCTAAATCTAAATTATCAACTTCAGTTAAGCCGGCGTCAGCAAAAGCTTCACGGGATGCGATCAGAGCAAATTGCTCTGATCGATCCAATCGACGTAATTCAACAGGCTTCATTACCTCTGAAGGTTCGACTACTACCTCTGCAGCAAAATGAACAGGAAGAGTTTGAGCCCAATCATGTTTCATAAGACGTGCACCTGATTTACCGGCAATCGCGTTGCTCCAAGTAGTCGCCACATCTCCACCGAGAGGAGTCGTAGCGCCAAGCCCAGTAACAACTACGCGTCTTGTCATGCTTATTTAATTAATTTCTGATTCGAATTAAGCTGAAGCTTTTACGATGAAATTAACTGCATCGCCAACAGTTGCTAATTCGCTTACTTGGTCATCAGGAATCTTTACGCCGAAACGCTCTTCAGCTGCAACAACGACTTCGACCATTGAAAGTGAATCCACATCAAGGTCCTCTGTGAAGCTCTTGCCCAATTCGATTGATGCAGCAGGTACACCTGCAACTTCTTCTACGATCTCTTTAAGGCCAGCAAGTACATCTGCTTCATTTAATGCCATTGATTTTTCTCTTTTCGCTCTTGGTGTTTTTTCTGTGACGCTTCGCTGCGTTTAATTCTCTAATTAAACTATAGGTGAGCCTATAGGTGAGTATTGTGCATGCAGATAGCGATTACTTCCTAGTAACTAGCGGGTTTTGGCGGCAATTTCACTACTTGCGCCGCATAAGCGAGACCTGCACCATATCCAATGATCAGAGCCAATTGACCATGCAGTTCTGGGTGAGATTCAAGTAAAGCATCCATTGCAAGTGGAATTGATGCCGCTGATGTATTTCCATTGGTTCGAATATCGTCTGCAATGAGAATGTCAGAAGATAATTTCATGTCTTTCGCCATGGACTCTATGATTCGAAGATTTGCTTGGTGAGGGACGAAAGCTCTCAAATCAGTAGGTTTGATTCCTGCAAGTTCCATCGCTTTGGCGCCAACTTTACTGACTGAAAACACGGCCCAGCGAAATACTTTCTGACCTTCTTGAATGATATCTGGCCATGTAATTGTGTTTGCCGGAGCTGGATTATCTTTGAAATTTAACCATGATGACATCGTGATTGCATCTCTTTGATCAGAATCTGATCCCCATGCAGTTGGACCGATTCCTGGTTCATCACTTGGACCAATAAGAACCGCACCTGCACCATCTGAAAAGATGAAAGCAGTCGCCCGATCTGTCGGATTTGTGAAATCACTTAATTTCTCAGAACCTATGACTAATACGTACTTAGTAGTTCCGCCACGTATTAAATCACTGGCAAGACCAACTCCATACGCAAATCCGGCACAAGCTGCTGACAAATCAAATGCTGCGGCTTTATTTGCCCCAATATTGGCGGCAATACCAGAGGCTCCACTTGGTGTTTGGTGTGGATATGAAATTGAAGCCAGAATGATTAGATCTACTTGCTCCGCACCTACGCCAGCGCGTTGTAGCGCCTGTTTTGCGGCGGCAGTTCCCATATCAACTACAGAGATGTTCTTATCTGCAAAGCGACGACTTTCTATACCGGTTCTCTGTTGGATCCATTCATCAGAAGAATCGATTTTCTCGACAATAGCGGAGTTTGGAATTAAATTCGTAGCGCGATAAATACCAACCGAGTGAATGGAGCTATTTGTTCCAGACGAAACTTTAATCATTCACCACCGTGTTTCTTAGCAAATTCAAGTGCTGCAGGTAGATCTTCAGGAGTTTTAAGTGCAAAAGTCTCAATTGAAGGGGTTGCACGCTTTAACAGCCCGACCAGAGTTCCAGCAGGTGGCAATTCAATGGCACCAGTTACTCCAAGCTGTACGAGCGATTCCATGCATAGATCCCATCTGACGGGATTTGCAATCTGATCGACTATTCGATTAATTGCATCTTTACCTCTATTGACTACTGCGCCATCTTTATTTGAGAGTAATTGCGCAGTTGGGTCTTTGATTTCTAAGTTTGACGCGTATTTACTGACATGTTCGACGGCAGGCTTCATATATGAGGTATGAAATGCTCCTGCGACAGCGAGTGCTCTAACACGAGCGCCAGTTGGTGGGTTCGCATTTAATTTATCGAGCGCATCTAGAGCTCCTGCTGCCACAATTTGTCCTGCGCCATTGTCATTTGCAGGAACTAAGCCAAAATCTTCAATCGATTTAAGAACTTCAATTCGTTCTCCACCTAAGACCGCTGCCATTCCAGTTTCGCTTTGACTTGCAGCCTTAGCCATTGCAAGCCCTCTTTGGCGAACCAATTCGAGCGCCTGAGAAGGCGAGAGAATGCCAGAGATTGCCAATGCGGTTAATTCTCCAACAGAGTGACCTGCAACGGCCGCGAATTTACTTAGATTTAAGGATTTCGCGCCAAGCAAACTTGTCGCAACAATTAACGGCTGTGCATTTGCAGTGTCTTTGATCTCATCAGCGCTTGCACTGGTCCCAAGTCTCTCTAAATCTAAATCAATATGTAGTGACCAATTAGCGAGTGATTTTCGATTCTCTTGCTCACCACCAGATTTGATCTGAGAATCAAGCCACGGAGCCATCATTCCGGGAGTCTGAGCCCCTTGTCCTGGCATTAATAATGCGAGCATGTAGTTAGTTTAAAGCCGTCAACATCTACTTGAAAGTAATCATCGATTTACAAGCCAAACTTGAAGTGAATGCGGAGAAACTTGAACTTTTTCGCCAGGAGATGAGAGCAGAGGGTTATATGTAGCTGTTACTTCGAATGAATTGAATATACATCTGAAATTCTCTCCCCATGAGCTACTAGGAAGTGTAAAGGTTGTCTCTTCAGCAAAAGAATTCATTAATAGCACTAATCCATTCTTTGGCCCTGCTTCAAGAAATACGGTGAGAGATCTCTTATCGCCATCAGACCAATGAACATCAGTCATTTCATTTCCAGAAAGGCTAAACCAAGCAATATCTTTTCGGTCAGTACCGAAATCGATTCGACCTGTGAAGAAATCTGAAGTTATGTCGGATAGATAAGTTTGGCGGATGCGAATTAATTCAATAAAAGCGTTTTGAAGATCAAGTTTCTCATTGGCCGGAGTCCAATCAAGAGCCCAGCCTCCATTCCATGAATCCTTAAGATTCCAATTTTGACGATTCAAATCTATAGGCAATGTGAAGGCATTATTTGAACCGTATTGAGTTCTACCAACTTCATCTCCCATAGTGACCATAGGGACACCAGACGAAAGTAGCAAAGTTGCCATGAGTGATTTTTGTAGGGACTGCCTTATTTGAAGGATTTTGGGATCATCTGTGGGACCTTCTATACCGACGTTCCAAGATCTGTTGGTATTTGCACCATCACGATTCTCTTCGCCATTAGCTTCGTTTCGCTTATCGTGATACGAAACTAAATCATTCAAAGTAAAACCATCATGTGCAGTGATGAAATTGATGGATGAAGTCGGCCCACGGAAATAAAAGATATTGCTGGAGCCAGCTATTGAAGATGCGAGTGCGCTTACACCTTCGCCGTAACCTCTAGCTATATCTCCAAGCCAGAATTGGCGTACGGCATCTCGGTAATAGTCATTCCATTCTCTCCATGGATATTGGAATTCCCCGAGTGAGTATCGCGATATATCCCAAGGCTCAGCGATCAATTTGAGTTCGCGCAAGACTGGATCCGCTGCAATTGCAGCAAAAAGCGCGGAATCGATCATATTTCCGGTGCGATTTAATGCAGGCGCCAAATCAAATCGGAAACCATCAACGCCAATTACTTGAGACCACCAACGAAGTGAATCAATCACTAATCGAACGCCATGTGGCTTTCCAGCGCTCAAGGTGTTGCCACAACCAGTGTTATCTATGTAGTGGTCTGTTCCACCATGGCGATACCAATTTCTATTATCAATTCCTTTGAAAGAAATGTGAGGACCACCAGGACCGCCTTCAGCGGTATGGTTATAAACCACATCGAGAATGATTTCGATTCCATTTTCATGCAAGCAATCAACTGCTTCTTGTAATTCTTTAATCGGATCTTCAGTTGCGGCATAAGCGCGATGCGGAGATGAGAATGCAATCGCGTTATAGCCCCAATGGTTGCGTCGCCCACGAGACCAAATTGTGGGTTCAGTTAAATGCTCATGGATCGGAAGTAACTCAATCGCATTCACTCCGAGCTTTCTTAAATAATCGATAGTAGATTGATGACCTAGAGCTTTGTATGTGCCACGTTCATTTTCTGGAATTTCAGGATTGTTCCAAGTGAAACCCTTTACATGTGCCTCATAAATAACCAGATTCTGCCAATTGATATGAGGATGCTTTACCGGTCTTGGTTGGTGCGCGGTAACCACAGAGAGCGGAACAAACTTTGCTGAGTCTCTATCATCAATTGAATTTGTGTCACCGGTGCCAAAACCATCCTCAGAAATATGTCCATAAATCTCAGGTACGTACTGCATCTCGCCATTTAATAAATGTGTGTACGGATCAATTAGTAGTTTATTTGGATTAAATCTTGAGCCTCTTTCTGGTTCCCAAGGTCCATAAACTCGAAAGCCATAACGTTGGCCAGCTCGAACTCCTTTTAGGTAACCATGGAAGATCGGTCCGTTGCGATGGGAGAGCGAATATCGGGTCTCGACTAATTTCCCATTGATCTCATCAAAGAGGCAGAGCTCAACGGCATCGGCAGCCTCCGCCCAAATAGAGAAGTTGGTCCCCTCTTCGGTTGGAATGGCGCCCAGAAATCGAGGATCAGCCTGGAGCATGAGAGCAGTCTGCCCTGTGCTGCCTTTAAAAAAAGGTGAAAACTCTATGAAACTAACTTCATTTCGATAAAGGTAGCTAAAGAAGCGCCGAGAGGTATGCAAGAAATGCTACTGGCAAGTAACATCGCCACGTGAAGATTGCAGTGACTGTGAAACAAGTTCCAGATTCTTGGGCGGAGAAGAAGTTCATCAATGGGCGTGTAGACCGCGAGAGCGTAGATGCAGTTCTAAATGATTTAGATGAGTATGCAATAGAAGAGGCGTTACGAATCTGTGAGGCAAATGGTGGAACAGTCGATGATGGCGGCGAACACACAATAACTTTGATTTCAATGGGGCCAGCTCGTGCGCAAGAAGCGGTTCGCAAAGGCTTATCAATGGGAGCAACCAATGCAATTGTGATTACGGATCCCGCGCTCGCAGGTGCTGATGCGATGGTAACTTCAGAAGTTTTATCCAAGACAATTGCTGATGGCGACTATGACTTCGTGATCTCGGGAGTTGAAAGCACCGACGCTCGAATGAGCGTCATCCCTGCAATGATCAGTGCTCGCTTGGGACATGCGCAATTAACTTTCGCAAACAAAGTCACAGTTGATGTAGCAGCGAAAAAAATTTCAATTAATCGTGTTACTGATTCTGGCGAAGTAGAAATGGAAGCTAATTTTCCAGCAGTACTCAGCGTGCTCGAAAAAATTAACGAACCAAGATATCCATCTTTCAAAGGAATCATGGCTGCAAAAAAGAAAGAGATCGTAAGTAAAGACTTGGCTGCGATAGGTGGTGCAGATAGCGCATCTTGGACCGAAGTAATTGATGCAATTGCCAAGCCTCCTAGAAGTGCTGGCATGAAAATCGAAGATGATGGAAATGCAGCGGCAAAACTGGTCGATTTCTTAGTGGATCGGAAGTTGATATGAGCATTTTAGTAGTTGCTGATAATCCAAAGAACACAGCAGAATTAGTTGCCGCCGCAAAAGTTGCTGTAGTCGTTGACTCAAAATCTGCCAAAGCGATCGCGGAATATGCAAAACAAAATTCAGTAAAAGCAGTTTTCGTAGCTTCAACTATGGATGGCAAAGAATTAGCCGCACGAATTGCCATCGAATTGGTTTCAGGAATAATCACTGACGCGATTGCAGTCGACGAATCACTAGTTACCACTCAATCGATTTTCGGAGGAAATTACACAGTTAAAGCAAAAGTAACTAGAGGAATACCAGTTGTTGCAATTCGACCAAATTCAATCGAACCAGTTGCGTCTGTACCAGATTCAATAAAGCTAGAGGGCAACGATCATCCACTCGTGACTATTAAGAGTTCAAGACCTAAAGAGAGAGGCGCTCGTCCAGAGTTAACCGAAGCAAGCATTGTCGTCTCTGGTGGACGTGGAATTGATGGAGACTGGAGCGCCGTCGAGAAGTTCGCTGATTCACTTGGTGCAGCAGTTGGTGCATCGCGCGCTGCAGTTGATGCCGGTTGGTGTGGGCATGAGATGCAAGTTGGGCAGACCGGTAAGACAGTGAGCCCAGATCTTTATATTGCTTGCGGAATTTCAGGCGCAATTCAACATAAGGCTGGAATGCAAACTTCAAAGACAATAGTGGTTATCAATAAAGATCCCGAAGCGCCTCTTTTTGAGATTGCCGATTTAGGCATAGTCGGTGATTTGGTGAGCGTGCTAAATAAGGCGACGGAGTTGATTAACGCCCGCAAGTAGAATTGTCTAATGGCAATCTACATGGATCATGCGGCGACAACGCCGATCTCTGAGGTTGCTCTTGCTGAATTTAATAAGCAGCTAAAGCAGATCGGCAATCCATCTTCTCTTCATAACTTCGGTCGCGAACAGCGTCGTTCGCTTGAAGAGGCTCGCGAAAAAATTGCAAAATTCATTGACTGCCAACCAAGTGAGATTATTTTTACCTCTTCCGGAACTGAGGCAGATAACTTGGCAATCAAAGGTCTCTACTGGAAATCTGGTAAGAAGTTGATTGTAATCTCAGCCTTCGAACATAAAGCTGTATTAGAGCCTGCTGAGTGGTTGGTAAATAAGGAAGGCGCTGAGTTAATTCAAATTCCAGTTTCTAAAGACGGAACTATCGATTTGGAATTTCTAAGAGATTTAGTAGCAAGTCGTGGATCTGAGATTGCTTTGATTTCTGTAATGCACTCAAATAATGAAATCGGATCTATACAACCTATTGATAAAGTAATTGAAATTGCCGGCACAATTCCGGTCCACTGCGATGCAGTTCAATCTTTACTGAAAGTTCCAGTTTCCTTTAAGGGTTTAACTGCACTCTCGTTAAGTGCACATAAAATCGGTGGACCGGTAGGAGTCGGAGCGCTTGTATTAAAGCGCGGTTTGGATATCCCGGCGCTACTTCATGGTGGTGGACAAGAGCGCGAAATCAGAAGCGGAACGATAAATACTCCAGCAATATGCGCCTTTGCCGCAGCTTTGACTTCATATCCAACTGAGGCGATTTCAAAACTCAGAGATCAATTAATTGAAGGCATTAAGAATCTTATTCCAGATGTTTTGATTAACACTCCAATCAATTCTTCACATGGAGCACTACCTGGCATTGTGAATGTCTCATTTCCTGGTACAAAAGGTGAGACTTTGTTACTTCTTATGGATATGGAAGGCATAGCATGTTCAACAGGTTCAGCATGTAGCGCAGGCGTTCACAGACCTAGCCATGTATTACTTGCACTTGGTCGAAGTGAAGACGAAGCGATTGGAACTCTCCGATTTTCATTAGGCGCTCTAAGCACCAAATCTGATGTTGATGAAGTGTTGAAAGTATTACCAAGTGTGGTTGCAAAGGCGAGGTTAGCAAAATGAAATTGATTGCAGCCATGTCTGGCGGAGTAGATTCTGCGGTAGCTGCAGCAAGAGCAGTGGAAGCCGGCCATCAAGTGGTTGGAGTTCATTTAGCTCTCTCATCCAATCCGCAGAAATATCGTTCGGGCGCTAGGGGATGTTGCACCATCGAAGATTCACATGATGCAAGGCGTGCAGCTGATGTAATAGGAATTCCTTTTTATATATGGGATATGGCAGAGGAGTTTCATGCCGGAGTTGTTGAGAATTTTCTCTCCGAATACTCTGAAGGTCGCACGCCAAATCCTTGCTTACGATGCAATGAGAAAATTAAATTTGCAGCAGTACTAGATCGTGCAATAGTTATGGGGTTTGACGGAGTAGTCACCGGACATTATGCAAATATTCGCGAGACAAATGGCGAACGCACACTCCATCGCGCTATCGATATGAGTAAAGATCAATCTTATGTATTGGCGGTTTTAAATAGAGATCAATTGCAAGGCGCACATTTTCCACTCGGAGATACTGAAAAGGTTGAGATCAGGAAAGAGGCGGAAGCGCGCGGTTTAGCAGTTGCGAACAAACCAGATAGCCACGACATCTGTTTTGTACCAAGTGGAGATAATGCAGGATGGCTTCGCGAACGTTTAGGCAGCGAAGTCGGTCCAATTGTTGATCAAGATGGAAGAGTGATTGGCGAACACAAAGGTGCATACACGTACACGATTGGCCAAAGAAAAGGTTTAGGTTTGACAATCCCTGCAGCAGATGGAAATCCAAGATTTGTATTAAAGATCGAACCCAAGAGCAATACTGTTGTCGTCGGTCCACGAGAAGATCTTGCAGTGACAAGAATTATCGGAGAGAAGCCAGTTTGGTGCGGTCCGAATCCTGGATATCAATGGCGCAAAGGCTTCGTCCAAGTTCGCGCACATGGCGCTGCACTCAATTGCAGTTACAGACAAATCGAGAATTCCGAAAATGGGGTAGAGATAGAGCTTATGGAGCCACTGCTAGGACTAGCTACAGGACAAGCAGCTGTTATTTACGATGGGGATAGAGTCGTAGGTTCTTCGACAGTTTGCGAGACGCAATGAATCCACGACAAAGAATTTCTGAGTTAACCGAAGAGATTCGTGATCATATTTTTAAATATTATGTTTTAGATAATCCATCGATATCAGATGCCAAATTCGATGCATTAATGCGCGAATTAGAGGCGCTAGAACGAGAACATCCAGAGCTCAAAGCCGATGATTCACCTACATTAGGTATTGGCGGGGGATTGGCAACCACCTTCGAACAAGTTGATCATTTAGAGCGCATGATGAGTTTAGATAACGTTTTTGATGAGGAAGAACTTGGAAATTGGTTCGATCGAGTAATTAAAGAGGCGCCAAATGCAAAGTGGCTCTGCGAATTAAAGA
>CAYFJY010000012.1:14449-17849 GCA_964343665.1 uncultured Actinomycetes bacterium
CGATAAATCTACGTTATGAAAAAGGGATTCTAACCAGAGCCTTGACTCGTGGCAACGGCGTCACGGGGGAAGATGTAACTTTAAATGTCAAAACTATTAAAGGCTTGCCGCATGAATTAAAGGGTAAGAACGTCCCAGATTTGATTGAAGTGCGCGGAGAAATTTATTTCCCTATAGCAGCTTTCAATGAATTGAACGAATCTCTTGAAGAGGCAGGAAAGCCGACTTTCGCAAACCCTCGTAATGCGGCAGCTGGTTCATTAAGACAGAAAGATCCGAGAGTCACCGCATCTCGTCCTTTGAGTGTTCTGGTTCATGGAATTGGCGCGACGAATATTGAATTCAAAAATCAGAGCGATGCTTACGAATTACTAAAAAGTTTAGGTCTTCCAACAAGTAAGCATCTTCGGGTACTCGAAACTAAAAAAGATGTAGAGAAATTCATAGCTAACTTTTCCGAACATCGACACGATCTAGAACACGAAATAGATGGCGTAGTTATAAAGGTCAATCAAATTGAATTTCAGAAGAAATTAGGCGTTACATCTCGCGCACCAAAGTGGGCAATCGCTTACAAGTATCCACCAGAAGAGGTAGTCACTCAGTTATTAGATATCAATGTAAGTGTTGGCAGAACCGGAAGAGTCACGCCATTTGCAGTTATGGAACCAGTTCTAGTTGCCGGATCCACAGTAACTCATGCTACTTTGCACAATTCTCAAGAAGTGCAACGTAAAGGCGTATTGATTGGCGATTACATCGTAATTCGCAAAGCTGGGGATGTAATTCCAGAGGTTTTGAGCGCCGTAATTGAAAGACGAACTGGCAAAGAGCGGCCATTTGTTATGCCGAAATCTTGCCCTGATTGCGGAACAGATTTAGTAGAACAGAGTGAAGGGGATGTGGATTTACGTTGCCCAAATGCACAGAGTTGTCCAGCACAATTGCGTGAGCGCCTTTATTACATCGGATCCAGAGCAGCGCTTGATATCGAAATACTTGGCTATGAAGCAGCAAACGCCCTGCTAGATTCCAAAATCCTAAATGACGAATCTGAACTTTTCGATCTAACTGAATCGAAGTTAATCAAATCTGATTTTTTTAAGAAAAAAGATGGGACACCCGGAGCAAATGTTAAGAAGTTATTAGATTCACTTGAAAATGCAAAAAGTCGTCCGCTTTGGAGAGTAATTGTGGCGCTTTCAATTCGCCACGTTGGCCCAACAGCTGCACAAGCTCTTGCAAATAATTTTAGATCAATCGAGGCAATCTCAAATGCAAGCGTTGATGCACTTTCCGAGGTTGATGGTGTGGGCGGAGTTATCGCCGAATCCATAGTTGATTGGTTCAAAGTTAAGTGGCATAAAGAGATCATTAAACGCTGGGAAGTTGCTGGAGTTGCTATGACTTTACAAACAACCCAAGCTCTTCCACAGACATTATCTGGTTTGACCATTGTTGTAACTGGGAGCCTTGAATCATTCACACGCGATGGTATTAATGAAGTAATCATCGCTCATGGCGGAAAATCTGCTTCTTCTGTTTCCAAGAAGACGGATTATGTTTTAGTTGGCGCGGAGCCTGGCTCTAAGGCTAAGAAAGCAGAGGAGTTGGGTGTGACTATTATCGATGAGGCGAAATTCAAAGAATTGCTTGCAGGTCGGTAGTATTTGAGCATGTTCCATCTAGAAGAGGCCACAAGAGAGTTGCCACAGCATCCTGTAGTTTTCGGTTTAGTCGCATTCGGTGTCTTAAGTCTCCTTCTCTATTTAGTATTACGTCTTGATCGTTGAGCAATTTCGTTAAGAAGCTCGGAATTTACGGAGGGACCTTCGATCCCATCCATAATGGCCATTTAAGAGTTATTGTCGAGTTATTATCTAAAAAAATCGTGGATCAAATTATTTTGATTCCAGCAGGTGAACCTAGATTAAGAATCGAAGCGCCAATTGCAGATGGCCAAACCAGATTAGAGATGTGCGGATTGGCGATTAAAGATTTACCAGTAGAACTGATAGAAAAAGTATCAGTAAGCGATATTGAGATTAAACGGTCTGGACCAACTTATGCGATAGAAACTGTTGAAGAGCTTGTATCTTCCACAAAGTCAGAACTATCAGAACGAACTGATGTCGAACTATTTTGGATTATCGGCAGCGATGCCTATGCAAATATCGATAAGTGGCACCGTGCTGATGAATTAAAAGAGATGGTGAGTTTTATAGTCATAGACCGACCAGGTACAGATCCGAATGATGGTTTAGACATTGACGCATTGGACCTATCAGCCACCCAAATTCGCAATGACATCGGAGCAAATAACGAGATACATGGGGTCTCGCCATCTGTTCGGAAATTTATAGTTGAGAGGAAGTTATATGCCGGTAAGTGACCAAGTTCGAAAAGAGTTAGATGTTGCAGCGCAAGCAGCAGTCGATAAATTGGGAACAGACCTTGTGGCAATTGACTTATCAGAGCAGAGCTTGCTTTCGGAAGCTTTCTTGATCGTAACTGGCAATAACCCAAAGCAAGTTGAAGCAATCGCTGATGAAATTGAAGAGAAGCTAAAAGCAATTAACGAAAAGCCAGTAAGACGCGAGAATGGCGATGAGTGGATCTTGATCGATTACTCAGATCTGGTTGTACATATTCAGTCTGAGAATCTGCGCCGTTATTACATGTTGGATCGCCTTTGGAACGATTGCCCAACAATTCCATTGCATGTGGATGTAACAAGATGAGTGACATATCCAAGCACCCCCACAATAAAGTGGTTCTATGGCGCCACGGACAAACTGATTGGAATATCGCAAACCGTTTTCAAGGTTCGACGGATATTCCACTAAACGAGACTGGTTTAGCTCAAGTTAAATGGGCCGGTAAATTGCTAACCGGCTTATCACCGCAGCAAATAATTTCAAGTGATCTATCAAGAGCGTATACAACGGCAAAAGCTTTAGCAGATTTGGTAAATCTTGAGATTAAGAAGGATCATCGTTTACGCGAAACCGATGGTGGAAAGTGGGAAGGCAAAACCGGTGATGCGATTCGCGAAACCGATATTGAGAATTTCATAAGATGGATTGATGGAGATGATAATCCTGCAGGCGATGTGGGCGAACGTAGAAGCGATGTGGCGGCACGAGCAACTGCGGCTATATACGAAGCGTTAGAAGGGAAGACCAATCACACCTTAATAGTTGCAACACACGGTGGAACTGCAAGGTGCATTATTGGTTCGATGTTAAATCTTCCAATGTCTACTTGGGGTTCTATCGGTGGTTTGTCTAATGCAGCTTGGTCGATACTTTCATCGACCCCAAAGGGATGGAATTTATTGGAACATAATTCCGGATCACTTCCTGAACCTATATTTGGCGAAGAATCAGGTGGAGAGAAG
>CAYFJY010000013.1:0-16032 GCA_964343665.1 uncultured Actinomycetes bacterium
CAGTAAAGAAAGGAGCACTTATGTCAGGTTATGGCAGAGTGCTCCTTAAACTTTCCGGAGAAGTTTTTGGTGGCCATAAGGGCATCGGTGTAGATCCAGATGTCGTTCAAGGTGTCGCAAAACAGATTGCCGAAGTTGTTAAAAGCGGAACTCAAGTAGCAATTGTTGTCGGTGGCGGTAATTATTTCCGCGGCGCAGAATTGCAGCAGCGAGGCATGGAACGCGCTCGCGCTGATTACATGGGAATGCTCGGAACTGTAATGAACTGCTTAGCCCTGCAAGATTTTCTTGAGAAACAGGGCGTTGATACTCGTGTGCAGACTGCTATAACAATGGGGCAAGTTGCAGAACCTTATGTTCCTCGTCGTGCAATTCGCCATCTAGAGAAAGGTCGCGTTGTGATCTTCGGTGCTGGCGCTGGAATGCCATTCTTCACAACAGACACTGTTGCGGCCCAGCGCGCACTTGAAGTCGGAGCAGATGCGCTTTTACTTGCAAAGAGCGGGGTCGATGGTGTGTACAACGCAGATCCTCGTAAAGATTCAACAGCTACCAAGTTCGACAAGATTTCATACGATGAAGTGCTCTCAAAATCATTAGCAGTAGCAGATGCCGCGGCCTTTAGTCTCTGTCGCGAAAACAATTTACCTATTGTGGTCTTTGATTTGATGACCAATGGAAATATCGCTCGCGCTGTAAAGGGCGACAAAATCGGAACTCTAGTAAGTTAGTTTTTGGGGAAGAGGAAAAATGAGCGACATTAATTCGGTTCACGCGGATGGCGTAAACAAGATGAATAAAGCGGTTGATGTGGCAAAGGAAGATTTGGCATCTATTCGCACAGGTCGCGCCCATCCATCGCTTTTTAATAAGGTAATTGTTGATTACTATGGCGCGCCAACTGCCCTAAATCAATTAGCCTCGGTGCAAGTTCCTGAAGCTCGCGTTGCTTTGATCTCTCCATTCGATCGAGGCGCGATGGCATCAATCGAAAAGGCGCTCCGTGAATCTGACCTCGGAATCAATCCAAGTAACGATGGTTCAGTGATCCGAATTAATTTTCCTCAATTAACTGAAGAGCGCCGCAAGGAGTACATCAAGCTTGCAAAATCAAAGGGCGAAGATGCGAAGGTTTCGATTCGAAACATCCGTCGCGCTGTTAAAGAAGCGCTTGAAAAATTAGAGAAAGATGGCAAGATTTCAAAAGATGATCTAGCTCGCGCCGAAAAAGAACTCGAAAAAGTAACTGGCGAGCATACAAATAAGATCGATGAAATGTTGAAGCACAAAGAAGCAGAGTTGCTAGAAGTCTAAAAATATGGGCGAATTACACGCCATAAACGAGGCCATCAATAAGCGCGCAGGGCGCAAGCTGCTTCCATCTATCGCAGTTTCAGTGACTTTGATTGCTGCAGTCTGGGGGCTACTTGCATACTTCCGTTTTGGAATCGCAGTATTAGTTGCAGTAGCAGTCTCGCTTGCGATTAAAGAGTTAGCACATGCCTTCAAGAGCACTGATACATATGTTTCATATCGTTCACTCCTATTAAGTTCAATCGGATTATCTGCCGCAGCTTGGTTTGGTGGAATTCGCGCACTCGCAGTTGGTGTAGCAATCGCGATGGCGCTGATATTGATTGGTTTACTACGTAAGGGACCTCAAGGTTTCACTAGAAGCGCAAGCGCATCGGTGTTCTCACTTGTGTATCTACCTTTCTTAATGAGCTTTGCAATTTTGCTTGCCCGCCCCTCAGCAGGTTTTGGCAATGTCATGACTTTAATAATTTTGACTGCGTGCAATGACACCTTTGGTTATGTAGTTGGCGTTTTAATGGGTAAGCATCCAATCGCACCACACATTAGTCCCAAGAAATCTTGGGAAGGTTTGATTGGTTCACTAATATTCACAGTGATCGGTGGTTATCTAGCTTTTAATTATTTGTTAGATATCAATGGCTGGATTGGTGCAGCAGTTGGTCTTCTTGCGGTAGTTACTGCGACAACTGGTGATTTGATTGAATCTTCATTAAAGAGAGATTTTGCAATCAAAGATATGAGCAATCTTCTTCCGGGTCATGGCGGAATGATGGATCGCCTTGATTCATTGGTGCTTACCGCACCTGCGCTCTGGTTGGTCCTAGAGCTGGTAAAGCGTTATTCATGACTGAGTCAAAAAATGAATTGAAATTAGTTTTTGAAGAACCCAAGTTAAAGCAAAAACCGCCTATCCATCTTGCCGATATGAGCAAAGATGAACGTAGAGCCAAGTGTGAAGAGCTAGGTATTCCAGCATTTCGAGCAAATCAAGTCGCGGTCCATTACTTCACTCACTTAAGCGACGATCCAGAGAGTTGGACTGATATTCCTGCTGAGCTTCGAGGAAAGCTTGCTGAAGCCTTCACTCCAAAGTTAATGACTTTGGTTCGAACTTTGCAGACAGATAATGGACTGACCCGTAAAGATCTCTGGAAATTACATGACGGAACTCTCGTTGAATCCGTCCTAATGAAGTATCCAGATCGCGCAACTGTTTGTATATCTTCTCAAGCTGGTTGCGGGATGGCTTGTCCATTCTGTGCAACTGGCCAAGGTGGATTAAAGCGAAATCTAACGGCGGGAGAAATTACTGAACAGATCGTTGCAGCCGCAAGGTTATGCGCAAATGGTGAGATGGGTGGCGAACCTATTCGACTTTCGAACATCGTCTTCATGGGAATGGGAGAGCCGCTTGCTAATTACAAAGCGGTGGTTCAATCGATTAGAAATATAACTTCACCAAATCCAAACGGACTTGGAATCTCTGCTCGCTCAGTGACGCTATCTACAGTAGGAATCGTTAACGGCGTCGAGAAATTCACTGAAGAAGGCTTGCCAGTGACTTTAGCGGTATCGCTTCACACGCCAGATGATGAACTTCGTGATTCATTGGTTCCGATTAATACAAGATTTAAAGTGCGTGAAATTCTGGCGGCAGCAGATGCTTATGCCAAGAAAACTGGACGTCGTTATTCAATCGAATATGCGCTAATTAAAGACATTAACGATCAAGCATGGCGCGCAGATTTGTTGGGTAAGTTACTTAAGAGCCGCAACGCTCACGTAAATTTGATTCCGTTAAATCCAACACCGGGTTCCAAATGGACCGCGTCAAGGCCTGAGGACCAGAAGGAATTTGTTCGAGTTTTAGAGAGTTATGGAGTTCCAGTGACAATCCGCGACACCCGCGGTCGTGAGATTGATGGAGCATGTGGCCAATTAGCCGCAAGCGAAGGTTCCAAAAAGTAAACTTTCTGATTAAAGTATTTCCATGACAAGCATGGAAAAAATTTCGAATTTCATAAACGGAAAATCAGTTTCCTCATCTTCAGGCGAGACAACAAAGATCGTTGACCCTTCAACTGGTCAGGCATATGCAGAGGCGCCAAAATCTAATCAAGCTGATGTAGATGCAGCGATGAAGGCTGCGGCCAGTGCTTTTGAAGAGTGGCGCGATACGACTCCATCAGAGCGTCAAAGAGCGCTACTAAAAATTGCAGATGCAATTGAATCTCGCGCAGAGGAATTCATCGCGATTGAATCGAAGAACACCGGCAAGCCAACTTCACTAACTGCATCCGAAGAGATCCCACCAATGGTTGATCAGATTCGATTCTTTGCAGGCGCTGCCAGAAATCTCGAAGGTAAATCAGCTGGCGAATACATGAAGGGAATGACCTCGTTTGTCCGCCGCGAACCAATCGGTGTTTGCGCACAAGTTACGCCATGGAATTATCCGATGATGATGGCAGTTTGGAAGTGGGCACCTGCGATCGCAGCTGGCAATACCGTCGTTTTGAAACCATCTGACACCACACCGATGTCAACAGTATTCATGGCAAATGTGATGAGTGAATTCTTACCGGCGGGTGTAATAAATGTCGTAACCGGTGAACGTGAGACCGGTCGACTTCTTATAGAGCATCAGACACCAGCGATGGTTTCAATTACTGGATCAGTTCGTGCTGGCATGGAAGTTGCGAACGCTGCCTCTAAATCTTTGAAGCGAGTACATCTTGAACTTGGTGGCAAAGCACCAGTTGTAGTTTTTGCAGATGCAGATCTACCAAGTGCAGCTGAGACAATTGCAATTACAGGTTTCTTCAACGCTGGACAGGATTGCACCGCAGCAACTCGCGTAATTGTCGAAGAGAGTGTCTATGATGAATTTGTATCTCTACTAGCTTCGCAAGCAAAGGGATTAAAAACTGGTGCGCCTTCTGAAGAGGATGTTCTCTTTGGCCCAGTAAATAATGCCAATCAATTGGCGCGCGTTAAGGGCTTCCTAGACGAAGTTCCAAGCCATGCCAAAGTGGTCGCAGGCGGCAAGCAAGTTTCACGTGATGGTTTCTTCATCGAACCGACAGTTATCGCAGATCTAAAGCAAGGCGATAGACATATTCAAGAAGAGATCTTCGGCCCGGTAATTACAGTTCAAAAGTTCAAAGATGAAGCTGAAGCGATAAAGATGGCAAATGGCGTGGAATACGGATTAGCCTCATCGGTCTGGACTAGCAACCATGGCCGGGCAATGCGCCTTGCCAAGGCATTCGATTTTGGATGCGTCTGGATCAACTGCCATATCCCGCTGGTCGCTGAGATGCCACATGGTGGATACAAGCGAAGCGGCTATGGCAAGGATTTGAGTAGCTATGGTTTCGAGGATTACACCAGAATTAAGCATGTAATGACTAATCTGAACGCGTAACAAGGTTTAGGATTCCCCAGCAGGTTTCATTTAAGCAGGAGTTGATAACGAAAGAGGTATGGACCCAATGTCAGAACAGGATGCAATGCTCAATGAGCTAAAGGCAATCGCAAAATCTCGAGTATCTCGCCGTTCAGTTTTGGCCGGTGCAGGTGTGATCGGAGCAGGTTCATTACTTGCAGCATGCGGCGGTGGTGATAAGGTCGATGCGAACACTGTTCGTTGGGGCAACTGGACTCTTTATTTAGATTACGACAGCGATAAGAAGGTCTATCCAACTCTTGAGGCTTTCACAAAAGAAACTGGCGTCAAGGTCAAGTATTTAGAAGATTACAACGATAACGATGAGTTCTATGGCAAAGTCCAAGGACAACTTAAATTAAATAAAGATATTGGTTATGACTTATTCTGCCCAACTGACTGGATGGCAGCTCGATATATTCGTCTTGGATATGCGCAGAAGTTAGATAAGGCAAATATCCCTAACTCTAAGAACATACTTCCAGCGCTCGCATCAGTTCCATATGACACTGGTCGCGATTATTCATTGACCTGGCAGGGCATCATGGGTGGCTTCACTTGGAATAAAGAGAAGTTACCAAAAGGTGTCCGCACTTTAGATGATCTATTTGCTCCTGCAAACAAGGGAAAGATCGAGGTTTTGACTGAACTTCGCGACACCGTTGGTGTGATCATGTTGGCGCAAGGTGTAGACATCACCAAGTTCACAGCAGATCAATACGCAAATGCGCTCGATTTTCTAAAGAAGAAGATTTCTGATGGATTTATCCGCCAAGTAAAGGGAAATGATTACAAAGAAGATTTGATTTCTGGCGATGCAGTTGCAGTTATCGGCTGGTCTGGCGATGCCTTCCAGTTAGCTGCAGAGAACGATGGCAAATTTGAATTTGCCATCCCAGAATCTGGTGGAACTATCTCAGCAGATAATTTCATTATTCCAAGTACCTCAAAGAACAAGGCAAACGTTGAGAAGTTGATCAACTACTACTACGAGCCAGAGGTCGCAGCGACTGTTGCAGCTTACGTTAATTACATAACTCCAGTGCAAGGTGCGCAGGCTGCGATGGAGAAGATTGATCCTAAGTTGGTAGACAATCAACTTATTTTCCCAAGTGCAGAGACTCAGAAGAAGTTACATGTATTCCGTAACTTGACTCCAGCAGAGGAGACCGAGTTCACCGATGCTTTCCAAAAGGCGACTGGTAACTAGCACGTGGCAATCGCTACTGCTCGAGGCGATCTCAAGTTAACAAATGTCACTAAGAAATATGGTGACTTCACTGCAGTAGAAGATCTCTCTTTAGTTATTCCCGAGGGATCATTCTTCGCACTTCTTGGTCCATCGGGTTGTGGAAAAACCACGACGCTTCGAATGATTGCTGGACTTGAAGAGCCTACAAAGGGTCAGATTCATTTAGGTGCGGAAGACATCACATATCTTCGTCCTTACCAGAGACCTATAAATACGGTCTTCCAGAATTATGCACTCTTTCCTCATCTTTCGATATTTGAGAATGTCGCATTCGGTATGCGCCGTCGCGGAATGAAAGATGTTAAGTCAGAGGTAGAGCGCGTACTAAAGCTTGTCGAACTTCCACATTTGGCAGATCGAAAACCAATGCAGCTCTCTGGTGGTCAGCAGCAACGTATTGCACTTGCACGTGCGATCGTTAACAAACCTGCGTTATTGCTTCTTGATGAGCCTCTAGGCGCACTTGATTTGAAATTACGCCGCCAGATGCAGATTGAATTGAAATGGATTCAAACTCAAGTTGGATTGACTTTCGTTCACGTAACACACGATCAAGAAGAGGCCATGACAATGGCGGACACAATCGCAGTTATGAACGAAGGCCGCATCGAACAGATGGGCACTCCAGAAGATCTATACGAATCACCAAAGACAGCGTTCGTAGCTAACTTCCTTGGCCAATCGAACTTAATACGCGGACAGATCGTGGGAAGCGATGGCGATAACAATGTTGTCGAAGTGCATGGGCAGAAAGTCGCAGTTCCAAAGAGCCGCACCTTCTCAAATACAAATAGCGTTTTAATTGGAATTCGACCTGAGAAGATCGATATTGATCTCGAGAACGAACCAGGGGATGGCAACATCCTTCGCGGTGGCAAAGTAGTCGATGTCTCTTTCGTTGGTGTATCAACTCAATATCAAGTTGAGATGCCATGGGGACAAGAACTTATGGTCTTCGAACAGAACGATGGCACAACACCGATGCTCGAACTTGGCGATCTAGTTCGTCTGCAATGGATGCCAAAGTTCACATTTGGATTAGATGGTGCGCAAGATGCTGATGCTGGATCAGAAGTGAATCCTGAAGAGTAATGGCATTTCTTCATTCAGCTGCATCCCACGTTAAATTAAGTGGTCTCAAGAAAGGTCGTCTGCCTTATCTTCTCTTAGCGCCGGGT
This sequence comes from uncultured Actinomycetes bacterium, assembly GCA_964343665.1. Taxonomy (GTDB): domain Bacteria; phylum Actinomycetota; class Actinomycetes; order Nanopelagicales; family Nanopelagicaceae; genus ZLKRG08. The sequence goes on from CAYFJY010000013.1 coordinate 7,196, forward strand.
TTGATCTTCTTATTTACCTTCTTCATCTTGCCAATTGCAAATTTAGCTACGACTTCGACTCAAACCCCTGTATCAGGTGGCGACACAGGTTCGTACGAACAGACTTGGCACTTCTCAAATTACATAACAGCTTTCACTGAGAACAAAGAGCAGTTCGCTCGATCTTTTCTCTTTGCATTTCTAACTACAGTTTTGGCTTTAGCAATCGCTTATCCATTGGCATATGCGATTGCATTTAAATCTGGGCGATTTAAGAACATCTTGTTGGTATTGGTTGTTGCGCCATTCTTCACCTCTTTTATTTTGCGTACCATTGCATGGAAGCAGATACTTGGTGCTGAAGGACCTGTGGTCTCTACATTGCAAGCCCTGCATTTGATTTCCCCGACTACGACTCTTACCGCATCTGCAGTAGCAGTGGTTTCAGGCATGACTTATAACTTCCTACCATTCATGACTTTGCCGCTCTACTCATCTCTTGAGCGCATCGATCCAAGGACTTTGGAAGCTTCGGGAGATTTGTATGCGAATTCATTTACCACTTTCCGTAAAGTAACTTTCCCATTATCACTACCAGGAGTAGTCGCTGGAACTCTACTTACCTTCATTCCTGCAGCAGGTGATTATGTAAATGCTGCAATTCTTGGAAATCCTCAGACCAAGATGCTCGGTAACGTGATCGATTCAAAGTTCTTCAAAGTAGTTGATTATCCAACAGCAGCTGCGCTCTCATTTATGTTGATGGCTGCGATTTTGATTTTGGTATCTCTATATATCCGTAGAGCCGGAACGGATGAATTGGTATGAGCAGAGTCTGGCGCTGGTTCGGAAATAATCTAATACGTGTTTATGCATTCTTGGGCTTCACTTATTTATTCGTTCCGATTGCCTACACTTTTGTTTTTTCATTTAACGATGCGGGCAAATCAAATCTAACTTGGCGTGGATTTACCTTTGCCAATTGGCAGAATCCATGCGGCGCTCCTGATGTATGTACTGCGCTCGGTAATTCAATAAAGGTTGGTTTACTCTCGACTCTCTTTGCAACCCTACTGGGCACCCTTATTGCATTTGCGTTGGGACGACATTCGTTCAAAGGTCGCTCATCCACCAATCTCTTGATTTTCTTACCAATGGCGACTCCTGAGGTTGTTATGGGTGCATCTCTTCTTGCAATGTTCCTATCATTCAAAATCAATCCAGGTTTTGTTACCACGGTAATTGCTCACATTATGTTCTGTATTTCCTTTGTGGTTGTGACGGTTAAAGCTCGAATCGCTTCGCTAGACCCACGTCTAGAACAAGCCGCAATGGATCTATATGCAAATGAAATCGAAACATTTCGTAGAGTGACACTGCCACTTGTGATGCCAGGCATTGCAGGTGCTGCGCTACTAGCATTCTCGCTATCATTCGATGATTTCATTATTACTAACTTCAACTCAGGCACCATGATGACTTTCCCGAAGTTTGTATACGTCTCAAGCGCACGCGGTATTCCACCTCAAGCAAATGTCATCGGCTCTACGATGTTCTTTGTTGCTCTCTTTGTTGTAATCGCTGGCCAATTTGTTGGAAGGAAACGTAAGCGCGCATGACGAACTACGGAAATATGTATGGCCCTGATTTCACCTTTCTTGGAATTGAAAGATGCGATTTAGATAAGCCTGAGACATATAAAGGCGCGGATGTAGTGATTGTTGGTGCGCCAATTGATTCAGGAACATCTCATCGAAGTGGTGCAAAATTCGGTCCGCAAGCGATTCGAATGGGGGATTACCTTCCGCATGACGGAGAGCGTCCACATCTAGCTCTTCGCACAGATGGCTTGAAAGATATCAAAGTTGTTGATGCCGGCGATTTGATTATGAATGGTGGGGACTTAGAAGGTTCTTTGAAGAAATTAGCAGAAGCGACAGAGAAGATTTCAAAGGCCGGTGCGATACCGGTTGTTTTAGGTGGAGATCACTCCATCGCATCTGCAGATGTTGCAGGTATCGCAAACCATCGCGGTAAGGGAAAGATTTCAATGGTGCACTTTGATGCACATGCAGATACCGGTGCAGATCAATGGGGAGCATTGGTAGGACACGGAACACCGATGCGTCGATTAATTGAAAATGGTCACGTGCGCGGGGATCGTTTCCTTCAATTGGGTCTACGTGGTTACTGGCCAGATGATGCAACTCTTAATTGGATGCGCGATCAAGGAATGCGCTCATATGAGATGACTGAAATACATCATCGTGGGTTAAAGAGCGTGCTTGATGAATCCTTTGCAACTCTTACTGATGGCTGCGATGGAGTTTTCTTATCTGTTGATATCGATGTGGTTGACCCAGGTATGGCACCAGGTACTGGCACTCCAGAACCAGGTGGAATGACTTCACGTGAATTGTTAGAAGCAGTTCGCAGAATCTGTTTAGAACTTCCGATTGTTGGAGTGGATATCGTTGAAGTTGCGCCACCATTTGATAGCGCAGATATCACTGCAATTCTTGCTAATCGTGTGGTGCTTGAAGCATTAAGCGCAATCGCTTTACGTAAAAAAGGTGGAAGTTACAGTCCAACTCGCAATTTGCTTGATCGTTAATTTACGCTTGCGAAAGCTTCATCAAGAACGCTCATCGCATCCTTTACTAAATCATCGCTTATAACAAGCGGTGGCAAGAAGCGAAGAACGTTTCCGTAAGTACCTGCAGTCAAAAAGAGCACACCCTTTTGCTGAGCATATTTGACGACTTTACCGAGCACATCTGCATTTGGCTCTTTTGAACCTGGCTTTACCAATTCGATTGCAATCATCGCACCGCGACCGCGGATCTCTCCGATTACTGGATATTTCTTCTGCATTGCGTTTAATGCATCAACCAGTATTTTGCCGATTTCATTGGCACGACTTATTAGATTCATTGATTCGATGGTTTCAATTGCACCTAATGCGGCAGCGCAAGCTATTGGATTGCCACCATATGTTCCGCCAAGACCTGATGGGTGAATCTCATCCATGATCTCTGCACGGCCAGTCACTGCAGCAAGTGGCAAGCCGCCTGCTATTCCTTTTGCTGTGGTGATTAAATCTGGTTCTATCGCCTCATCTTCACAGGCAAACCATTTACCAGTGCGAGCAAATCCAGTTTGAACTTCATCTGCGATAAATAGCGCGCCATTATCTTTTGCGAACTTAGCAAGGCCAGGTAAGAATCCCTTTGGTGGAACTACGAAACCACCTTCGCCTTGAATCGGTTCGATGACAATTGCTGCGACATTCTTTCCGCCGACTTCTTTTTCGATTTTATGAATGACCTCATCCAGCGCATGATCGATATTGCCCTCATGGCGGAAGGGATATGCCATAGGCATGCGATAAACCTCAGGGGTGAAAGGTCCGAAACCTTCTTTATAAGGCATGTTCTTTGCAGTCATAGCCATCGTTAAGTTTGTGCGTCCGTGATAACCATGTTCGAAGACAACAATTGCTTGGCGCTTTGTGTAATGGCGCGCAATTTTTACCGCATTCTCTAAAGCTTCTGCACCAGAATTAAATAGCGCGCTCTTCTTCTTGAAATTTCCAGGTGTTAACTTATTTAGCTTTTCGCATACTTCGATATATCCCTCGTAAGGAGCAATCATGAAACAGGTATGTGTGAAATCTGCGACCTGTTGTTGAACACGTTTAACAACTGCTGGTGCAGAATTTCCGACATTGACTACTGCAATTCCAGCGCCCATATCGATGATTTGATTTCCATCGACATCCATCAAGATTCCGCCACCTGCATGTGTGATTACAGCTGGAAGTGCCATACCGAGTGAGGCAGAGACCGCCTCGCTTCGTCGCTTGATAATTTCCTGAGATTTTGGTCCTGGGATCTCGGTAACAAGTTTGCGTTGCTGCGGCACGTTCATTTTTCAAGTTTACCGAAGGCGTGAGAGTATTGCCACAAGCGTCGTATGTGTATGCAAAGATGAAACCAATCTGGAGGTTAATTTGGCACTAATTGGTGTTCTGCTCTTTGTACTCGCGCTTCTTTTTTCGGTAATGGTTCATGAATTTGGACATTACATCTTTGCCAAGAAATTTGGCATGAAAGTCACTGAATTCTTCTTAGGTTTCGGCCAGAGAATCTGGTCTACGGTTCGTGGCGAAACTGAATTCGGAATCAAAGCAATTCCTGCTGGTGGTTATTGCCGTATTGAAGGCATGACAATTCATGATCAGATGCCAGAGGGTGAAGAGTCACGAGCATTCGTAATCGCCTCGACCCCACGTAAGTTAATCGTTCTTGGCGCCGGCTCCTTCAATCACTTTGTACTTGGCTTCTTGATGATACTTGTGATGTTTGCCGGTATCGGTGTGCAATCGATGTCAACGACGATAAAAGAGATAGTTCCATGTGTTTCATCAAGCACCAGTTGCACTCCCAATGATCCGGTCTCACCTGCAGTCAAGGCTGGATTAAAAGCAGGGGATAAGGTCGTCGCAATCAATGGCAAAGCAACAATCTCAAACAATTTCTCTGAAAGTTTAAATGCGATTCGCAAACATTCTGGACAGGAATTCACCTTCACCGTAAGACGTGGCAGCGAAACTATTGATTTAAAGGTAACGCCAACAGATCGCACTATCCAGGGATATACATATTCATTTGTTGGCTTTGTTGCAGCCCCAACTACCTATCGACAACCAATTTTTACCTCAATCAACAACTCTGCCTCAGTCACTTGGTACATGATCAAAGAGAGTTTTAAATCATTATTTAAGTTACCTTCGATGATCCCAAGTTTGATACGTGAGACTTTTGGAAATGAAGCGCGAGATCCGAATGGTCCAGTCGGAATCGTTGGCGTAGCTCGAGCATCTGGAGATATCGTAAGTAGCTCTTCTATAAACACCACAAATCAAATCTCAATTTTCTTGATGATGATCGCATCACTAAATATTTTCGTAGGAATTTTCAATTTATTGCCACTTCTCCCATTGGATGGTGGACATATGGCTATCGCAATTGCAGATTCAATTCGCTACAGATATGCACGCCTTCGCGGCCGCGAAAAACCAGCCCCAATTGATATCAATCGTTTAACTCCAATCACAATTGCAGTTTTTGCACTTCTGGTTGCGCTTACCGTGCTGCTACTCATAGCCGACATAGTGAATCCAGTTAATCTGAATTTGTAATCTAAGCCTAGAAATAGGGCAGAATACGTCTCATGGTCGATCTGGGAATTCCTGAGTTAAAGACCCTCGCTCCACGCCGTAAGACCAAACAATTGATGGTTGGCAATGTCGGTGTTGGTAGCGATTACCCAGTATCCGTTCAATCAATGTGTACGACTTTGACGGCAGATGTAAATTCAACTTTGCAACAGATCGCAGAGTTGACTGCGGCTGGTTGCCAGATTGTTCGCGTCGCAGTTCCATCACAAGATGATGCAGATGCGCTGGCTCAAATTGCGAAGAAATCACAGATTCCAGTTATCGCGGATATTCACTTCCAACCAAAGTACATCTTCGCAGCTATCGATGCTGGTTGCGCTGCAGTCCGTGTTAATCCCGGAAATATCAAGCAATTTGATGACAAGGTAAAAGAGGTCGCGAAAGCTGCCAAGGAATCCAATACTCCAATTCGAATTGGCGTAAATGCGGGATCTTTAGATCCAAGACTTTTGCAAAAGTATGGAAAGGCAACACCCGAAGCACTTGTTGAATCAGCTCTTTGGGAAGCTTCTCTATTTGAAGAACATGGATTCACTGATTTTAAAATTTCAGTGAAACATCATGATCCAGTAACGATGATCAAGGCATATCGACTACTTGCAGAAAGATGTGATTACCCATTGCACTTAGGTGTTACTGAAGCTGGACCTGCATTTCAGGCAACTATTAAATCTGCAACCGCTTTTGGGGTGCTGTTGGCTGAGGGAATTGGCGACACCATTCGCGTTTCGATGTCTGCGCCACCTGTAGAAGAGGTAAAGGTTGGTATTTCAATCCTTGAATCTCTTGGACTTCGCCAACGCAAATTAGAGATTGTCTCTTGCCCATCTTGTGGGCGCGCACAAGTTGATGTCTACACACTTGCAGAGAAAGTCCAAGCAGGTTTGCAAGGAATGACTGTGCCACTTCGCGTTGCAGTTATGGGATGCGTCGTAAATGGTCCAGGTGAAGCGCGTGAAGCAGATCTTGGCGTTGCATCCGGAAACGGTAAAGGACAGATTTTCGTAAAGGGGCAGGTTATTAAAACCGTTCCAGAATCACAGATTGTTGAGACCTTAATTGAAGAGGCGTTACGCCTTGGTGAAGAGATGGAAGCTGCCGGAATCTCATCTGGCGAACCATCAGTGGAAGTTAAATAATTATGTTGAGAATGTCCACACTCTTCTTGCGCACTTTGCGTGATGATCCCGCAGATGCAACCGTGACCTCTCATAAATTATTAGTGCGCGCCGGATATGTTCGCCCAATTGCTGCCGGAATTTTTAGTTGGTTACCACTTGGCGTGATCGCACTTCGTAATGTCGAGCGAGTGATTCGTGAAGAGATGGATGCCGCAGGATTCCAAGAGGTTCACTTTCCGGCGCTTCTTCCTAAAGATGCTTATGAGGCCACCAATCGCTGGATTGAATATGGTCCAAATCTATTTCGCTTACAAGATAGAAAAGGCTCAGATTATCTATTAGGTCCAACCCACGAAGAGATGTTCACGCTCATGGTTAAAGGTGAGTATTCATCATATAAGGATCTGCCGCTTTCGATTTATCAAATTCAAACAAAATATCGCGACGAAGCTCGTCCGCGCTCTGGAATCATCCGTGGTCGCGAATTTGTTATGAAGGATTCTTATTCATTTGATGTTGATGATGCTGGCCTTGAAGTTTCATATCAAAAACACCGTGATGCATACATTAAAACTTTTGATCGCTTAGGTTTGAAGTACAACATCGTTAGCGCGATGGCAGGCGCAATGGGTGGATCGAAATCCGAAGAGTTCCTAGCTCCTTGCGATACCGGCGAAGACACATATGTTCTATGCCCAAAGTGTGGTTATGCGGCGAACGTAGAGGCGATGAAGACTATAGTTAAAGAAGGCGATGGCAATTTCCCGCCACTTGAAGTGCTAGATACTCCTAATACGCCCACTATCGAAACGCTAGTTGATTTACTAAATAGCAAGTTTGGTGGCGGTTATAAGGCAAGCGATACTTTGAAGAACATCATGTTGATGGTCGATGGAAAACCATATGCAATATTGGTACCTGGTGATCGCGAAGTTGATCTAAAGAGAGTCGAAGCCAATCTAGCTGGCGCAAACGAAATCAGAATTTTTGAAGATGAAGATTTTAAGAAGTTTCCAAATTTAGTAAAAGGTTACATCGGGCCACAGGATGCAAAGGCGAACAAGATAACATTGCTTGCAGATCCACGAATTGCAAACGGAACTGCCTGGGTAACTGGTGCAAATAAGAAAGATTGCCATGCTCGAAACGTCGTAGCAGGTCGAGATTTCGTAGTTGATGTATATATCGAAGCTGCTGAAGTTCGTGCCGGCGACAATTGCCCTGAGTGCGCAACTGAAGTTGTAATTGATCGCGCGATTGAGATTGGCCATATCTTCCAATTAGGTCGTAAATATGCGCAGGCGCTCAACTTAACTGTGCTTGATCAAAATGGTAAATCACAGGTTGTCACGATGGGCTCTTACGGAATTGGAGTTAGTAGAGCAGTCGCTGCAATCGCAGAACAGACTGCGGACGGCTTAGGTTTAAATTGGCCTTCAGAGATTGCACCTGCGATGGTTCACATTGTTGCAACTGGCAAAGAGGATGTGCCATTTATCAAAGCTGAGGAAATTGGCCGAGAGCTTGAGTCGATGGGGATTTCAGTGATGCTTGATGATCGCCGCGATCCATCGGCGGGAGTTAAATTTAAGGATGCAGAATTAATTGGAAATCCAATAATTGTGATTGTAGGTAAGGGATTAGCAGAAGGCAAGATAGAGATCCGCATTCGTGCCACTTCAGAGAAGTGCGAAGTAGCAATTGAAGATGCGGTTAGCGAGATCGCAAAGCTCTTCTCTTGATTGCATTTCTCTGCCTTGCAGCGGCAACAGCAGGATTCTTTGATGCGATTGCAGGTGGCGGTGGCTTGATTCAATTACCTGCACTCTTACTTGGTTTGCAGGATAAATCAGTTGTTACGGTCCTTGGCACCAATAAATTTGCTTCGATATTTGGAACTGCCAACGCAGCAAATCGATATCGAAAAGGTATCAAAATCGATAAGAAAATGCTGAGTGCAATGATGATTCCAGCATTCTTGGGATCTATGGGTGGAGCAAAATTAGCTTCACATGTTCCGACAGAAAAAATGCGAGTGTTCGTCCTCTGCGCGTTGATAGTAATTTTTATCTACACCGCTATAAATCCAAAGCTTGGACATGAAGAGAAGCCGAAGATGAACTATTGGATTGCTAGTTCTGCTGGTTTAGCCATTGGTTTCTATGATGGAATTTTCGGTCCTGGAACCGGTACTTTCTTAATGGCAGTTCTAGTCGGAGCATTGGGATTCGCATTCCTTACCGCATCGGCAATCGCAAAATTCACCAATGTTGCAACCAATTTAGCCGCCCTAATCATCTTCGCTGGCCAAGGTGCAATCTTGTGGGGAGTAGGAATAGCTCTTGCAGTCTCTAATGTAATCGGCTCGACGCTTGGTTCAAGAATGGCAATTAAAGGTGGTTCGCCGCTTGTGCGTAAGGTCTTCCTTCTAATGACTGGATTATTAATTGCAAAAGTTGGGTATGACGTAATAAAGTAGCGCGTGATTTAAAACT
>CAYFJY010000013.1:16132-17811 GCA_964343665.1 uncultured Actinomycetes bacterium
AACAACAAAATAGGAAACTTAATATGGCGCTTAAAGATCAAATCTTCGAACTTATTGACCCGCTTGTTACTAGCGCTGGTCTAGTTCTTGAGGAAGTTCAAGTACAAACCCCTGGTAAACATCGATTTGTAACGGTAATCGTCGATGGCGAAAATGGATTAAACCTAGATCAAGTTACCGATATCAGTCGAACAGTTAGCGAAGCTATGGATAGCGCAACTTTCATGGGCGAGCAGCCATACACGCTAGAAGTAACATCACCAGGAATCGATCGCCCATTAACCGCGCCTCGCCATTGGCGAAAGAACATAGATCGCTTGGTTAAAGTGACCAAAGTCGATGGAACTGTATTTAAAGCGCGCATCCTCTCTGTTACTGATGAGGAAATTGTTCTAGATAACGGAGCAATTAAATTTCCAGATATCAAACGCGCAATAATCGAAGTCGAATTCAATAGAGCGAAATAGAAAAGGAGTGCTGAATTAATGAATGTAGATATGAAAGCGCTCCAAGCGCTAACGGCAGAGAAAGAGATCTCTCTAAACGCTCTGATAATTGCAATTGAAGCTGCAGTGCTCGTCGCTTATAACCATACGGACCATGCTTTAGAGCATGCGCGTGCTCATCTAGATCGAGATACGGGTGAGATTCAAATCTTCGTCCCAGTTTTCTCTGAGACCGGTGATCGAATCGGTGAAGTGCAAGATCGCAACGAATCATTTAGCCGAGTTGCAACTGCAACTGCGCGCCAAGCAATTAAGCAATATATGCGACAGACAAAAGATGCTCAGATAGTCGGAGAGTTATCAATGAATGTCGGCGATGTTATCTCTGGAACGGTCGAGCAAGGACGCGATCAAAAGATGGTTTATGTGAATCTTGGTCGCGCTGAGGGAAAGATTCCACCACAAGAACAAGTTCCAGGTGAGAGATTCGAACATGGCGATCGCATCAAGTGTTTCGTGGTTGATGTAAAACAAGGAACTCGCGGACCTGAAATAACACTCTCACGTTCGCACCCAGCTTTAGTCAAACAATTATTCGCACTTGAAGTTCCAGAGATAAAAGATCGCATCGTCGAGATCATGGGAATCGCGCGTGAAGCAGGGCATCGAACTAAGATCTCAGTGCGCACACACCGCGCTGGCGTATCAGCAAAGGGTGCCTTAATTGGTCCTATGGGTGCACGTGCTCGCGCAGTAATGGAAGAGTTACATGGAGAGAAGATCGATATCGTCGATTATTCAGAAGATCCCGCAGTTTATGTCGCTAATGCTTTAGCGCCAGCGAAGGTTGGAAGCGTAGAAGTGGTAGATGAATCAACTAGAAGCGCCATAGTGGTAGTTCCTGATTACCAACTCTCCCTTGCAATCGGAAAAGATGGTCAAAATGCTCGCCTAGCGGCGAGACTCACTGGCTGGCGCATAGATATTCACTCGGATAGCCCCGTTCAATAAAGGCCGATTGCACTGATAGACTTCCGCAGTTGAGTTAAACAACCAACAGAAAACTGGATGAAAAGAAAATGACACGCTAATGAGCACCGCAAGACCATGAGGTGTAGTAACTAGGTTTCCGCGTGTAAATAGGTACACGGAAACCACGAAGGAGAAATGTGGCAAAAGTCCGTGTACACGAGTTAGCAAAGCAACTCGGTATGGAGAGCAAGGTTGTCCTTG
>CAYFJY010000014.1:0-6000 GCA_964343665.1 uncultured Actinomycetes bacterium
AAACTGGATGCTCAACTTGCAGACGGGTATTTACCTCTAAAAATGAGATTGTTCCATCTAAACCAACAAGAAACTCACATGTCCCAGCGCCAATGTAACCAGCCTCTTTCATGATGGCTTTACTTGCGCGATAGAGCTCATTGTTCTGTTCCTTTGTTAAGAAAGGAGCCGGTGCCTCTTCAACTAATTTCTGATGTCTTCGTTGGAGAGAACAGTCACGAGTTGAGACCACTACTGCATTTCCATGTTTATCAACTAGAACTTGTGTCTCGACATGTCGAGGTTTATCTAAATATCTCTCTACGAAACATTCACCACGACCAAAACCTGCAATCGCCTCACGAACTGCAGAGGCATATAGTTCAGGAATTTCTTCTATTGTGCGAGCAACTTTTAATCCACGACCGCCGCCACCATGTGCAGCTTTGATTGCGACAGGCAATCCATGCTCTTTTGCGAATACAACTACTTCTTCGTGAGATTTAACCGGATCTTTAGTTCCAGCAACCAAGGGTGCTCCGGCTTTTGATGCGATTTTGCGCGCAGAAACTTTATCGCCGAGCGCTCGAATAGCTGCTGGTGGAGGGCCGATCCAAATCAAACCTGCATCAATAACTGCCTGTGCAAATTCTGCATTCTCAGATAAGAATCCATATCCCGGATGAACTGAATCGGCGCCAGACTCTTTCGCAATGTTTATGATTTTTTCGATATTTAAATAAGTTTGGGCAGCCGTGATTCCTTTTAGTGAATAGGCGTAATCGGCCATTGATGCATGGATCGAGTTACGATCTTCATCTGAATAGACTGCGACAGATTCAATTCCATGATCATGGCAAGCTCTGATAACTCGCACAGCAATTTCACCACGATTGGCAATTAAGACACGTTTCATTTTTTACCAATCCTCTTTGCCTCTGGCCACGGATAGCCCAAGTGTTCCAAACTCTTACGTAAATAAGCCATAGAAATTCCAACTACATTTGTGTAATCGCCATCTATTGAGCTTATAAATGGAGAGCTGAAGCCATCGAGGGTGAATCCACCGGCAACCTTCAATGGCTCACCCGTAGAAACATAATCTTTGATCACACCTTCGTCCATGGAATCGAAAGTTACCGATGTAGTTACTCGATCAGCCAGTTCGCGACCTTGTTTAGTATCAATTACACAATGTCCGGTATGAAGCAATCCAGTCCCACCACTTAAACGTTTTGCCCGTTCGATTGCAATCTCTGTGTTCTCTGGTTTTCCAAAAGACTCCCCTTCGAATTCAAATGTCGAATCACAAGCGATGATGATTGCATCACCTTGTACCATTTCACGAACAGTGTGCGCTTTAGTTATTGCAAGTGCAATCACCATATCTGCAGGTTTCATCGAATTGAAATGTTCGGTCTCTTCTTCAACATTGCTCACGATGATTTCAGGATGTAAACCAGCGCTCTCAAGTAAGCGACGTCGTGAAGGAGATTGTGAAGCTAAAATCAAGCGCATTAGATATTACGACCCGCTCCAAATTTAATGGCTTGTGGCATTAGAGATCTCATCTGTGGTTGCGCCCAATTGCTCCGTTTCACGACAGGCTCGCGTTCTACTTTCTTATGTTGCGAGAGAACTTGGGTGATAATGGCCAACTCTTCATTTGTTGGCTTACCACTGATGATTGTGAACTTAGAACTCATAGCGGGATATTTCCGTGCTTCTTTGGCGGTAAAGAATCTCTTTTTGTTTTCAAAGTTCTTAGAACTTTAGTGATGTATTCACGACTTTGATTTGGTTCTATAACCGCATCGACTATGCCGCGCTCAGCCGCGTTATATGGATTTGCCAGACTCTCGTTATATTCAGCAATTAATTGGGCACGTAAAGATTCTGGGTCCTTGGCCTCTGCAATCTCTTTACGATAGAGAATATTGACTGCTCCTTGCGCGCCCATCACAGCAATCTCTGCGGTTGGCCATGCAAATACGACATCTCCGCCAATCTGTTTTGAACCCATGACAATATAGGCGCCACCATAAGCTTTGCGAGTAACCAGAGTTACAAGAGGGACAGTAGCTTCGGCATATGCATAAAGTAACTTTGCTCCACGGCGGATGATTCCATCCCATTCTTGCTCTGTGCCTGGTAAAAATCCTGGAACATCCACCAAAGTTACGATTGGAATATTGAAAGAATCGCAAAAACGTAAGAATCGTGCCGCTTTTTCAGATGAATCGATATCTAAAGTTCCGGCTAGCTGTTGTGGTTGATTTGCGATGATTCCTACGGTTTCGCCTTCTATGCGCCCATAACCAACGATGATATTTGGTGCGAAACTTGCATGTATTTCTAAGAATTCACCTTCGTCAAGTAGCGCATGAATTACAGTCTTCATGTCATATGGTTGATTTGGCGAATCAGGAATTAAAGTATCTAGCGCAATATCTGTAGATTTTCTTGCGAGAGTTTCAGTAGCAGGTAAATGTGGTGCGCCATCCATGTTATTACTTGGCAAATACGATAGAAGAGCTTTTACATAATCGATCGCATCTTCCTCTGATTCTGCTAAGTAATGTGCATTCCCGGTTTTAGAGGCATGTGTATGTGCGCCTCCAAGTTCTTCCATGCCAACTTCTTCACCTGTAACAGTTTTGATCACATCTGGACCAGTGATAAACATGTAAGACTTTTCATTAACCATGACCGTGAAATCTGTGAGAGCTGGTGAATATGCTGCTCCACCTGCACACGGGCCGAGAATCAATGTAATTTGTGGAATCACACCTGACGAACGTGTATTTAGGCGGAAGATATGTCCATATCCGCCTAAAGCCTGAACTCCTTCTTGGATTCTGGCACCACCAGAATCATTAATTCCAATCAATGGGATTCCATTCTTCAATGCAAACTCCATGATTTTTCGGATCTTCTCAGCCATAACTTCGCCAAGAGAGCCACCGAAGATGGTGAAATCTTGTGAATAAACAGCAACGCTACGCCCATCAATCGTTCCGAATCCAATTACAACGCCATCACCATATGGACGATTCTTTTCCATTCCAAACGCGCTCGAGCGATGACGAGCAAACTCATCCATCTCTTGGAATGATCCTTCATCTAACAAAAGTGCGATTCGCTCTCGAGCAGTTAACTTGCCTTTGGCATGCTGTTTGGTGACTGCGGCTTCAGAGGCGGAGTGGACCGCTTCATCGATTCGCTTGCGCAAATCTTCTATTTTGCCTGCAGTAGTTTTTAGATTCTTGCTCATGGGCTTACCGTACCTTCTGTGGGCATAGAAGGTCTAAATACGGAACGAATAAATTCTCAAGTTTCGCAATACTGGTCAGTAATCGTGGTCGAAGAAACAACATCAACCCAGAGCGATCTAATTTCAGATTTTTCTCCGGGAAGAGTTTTAATTGCTGAATATCAAAGTGCTGGTCGCGGAAGATTAGATCGTAAATTCATAGTACCGCCTCGAAAGGGTTTAACTTTCTCATTTTGTATTGATGCAATTGAGGATATTGGTTGGATTCCGTTGCTCACTGGTTTAGCCGTTGCAGATGCAATAGATGAGAATCTCAATGGAAAATTGGTTGAGATCAAATGGCCCAATGATTTGCTTGTTAATAAGAAGAAATTATCAGGTATTTTAAGTGAAAGAGTAGAAGGCGGCGTAGTAGTAGGAGTTGGAATAAATATTTTTCAAACTAAAGAAGAGCTCCCTATTGAAGAATCTATATCATTATCAATGGTTACTGAAGTTGATCGCGAAAAATTGTTAATTGATATCTTAAATAAAATCGGCGAAACCTTTTCTAACTTTGCAAATGCAAAGAACCATTACAGATCAAAATGCGGGACAATAGGTAAACTGGTCAAAGCCTCGCTGCCAAATGGAGAGATAATTGAAGATATAGCTATTGGAGTTTCAAATGAAGGTTCACTATTATTGAATTCACGTGAGATTAGTGTCGCAGATATTGTTCATTTAAGATGATCCAGTGAGCGTATTTCCAAGAGTTGGAGTTATAGGAGCTGGCCAATTGGCGCAGATGACCTTGGCGCCTGCGATCGCTCTCGGCGTTGATCTGATTACTCTTGCAAACTCGCCGAATGATTCAGCTGCGAGATTCTCACCTCATATTGTTGGCGATTTTAAAGATTTGGCTACGGTCAGGGAGTTTGCAAAAAACTGTGACCTCATAACATTTGAACATGAATTAATCCCATTTTCACTCATCAAGACTCTTGAACACGAAGGAATAAAATTTCTCCCTACCTCGGAGGCTTTTAAGTACTCTCAAAATAAAGCTCTAATGCGAGAAAAGCTTGCCCATCTACCTAATCCAGAATGGAAGCTAATTACGGAAGCCATCGATTGGAAGTATCCGGCAATCGCAAAGAGCATTTCTGGAGGTTACGATGGCAGAGGTGTATGGAAATTAGATTCAAAAGAAGAGCTAATCGATTTGCTTAAGAAAGTCCCAGAGTTAATTATTGAAGAACTTATTGATTTTGATTTTGAAATTGCCGTAATGGTTGCCAGATCTCCTCATGGCCAGGCGGCTTCTTGGGCTCCAACTAAAACAGTGCAAAAAGATGGAATTTGCGTGGAGACAATAACTCCAGTACCTGAATTTAATGAAGCCCAATCAGAAGCAGCACAGAATTTAGCGTTGCAGATCGCTGATGAGATCAAGCTAGTAGGTGTAATGGCCGTAGAGATGTTTGTAAAAGGCGGTGCTTTGTACATTAATGAACTTGCACTTCGTCCGCATAATTCTGGACATTGGACCATTGAAGGATCAGTCACAAGCCAATTCGAACAACATTTACGTGCAATTCTTGATTTACCACTCGGCGATACCTCTATGACTGCAGAATGGGCCGTGATGGGAAATGTCCTTGGTGGAGAAAAGAGCGATATGTATCGACCTTATTTGCATCTAATGGCTCGAAATCCAAATCTGAAATTTCATCAATATCGTAAAGAGGTACGTCCAGGCCGCAAGATAGGTCACGTAACTATCACCGGAGATAATCTCGTAGAATTGCGAAGAGAAATCCAACATACCTTGGCATATATGAGCGGAGAGATCGATGAGTGATGTAGCAATCATCATGGGTTCTGATTCGGATTGGCCGACAATGGAAGCTGCTGCAAAGGTGCTAGATGAATTTGGAATTTCATATAACACTGAAGTTATTTCCGCGCATCGAATGCCCATAGAAATGGTTGACTTTGCAAAGAAAGCAGCGAGAGATGGATACAAAGTCATTATTGCTGGCGCAGGAGGCGCAGCGCATCTACCCGGAATGGTTGCCTCATTAACTGCACTTCCTGTGATTGGAGTACCTGTACCTCTTGAAAATTTGAAGGGGATGGATTCACTTTTATCAATAGTTCAGATGCCAGCTGGAATTCCTGTAGCAACAGTAGGGATTGGGAATTCGAAGAATGCGGGGCTCTTAGCTGCAAGAATTTTGGCAGCCTCTGACAAGTCTCTTCTTGAGAAAGTAGAAGCGGCTATGACTAAATTGAATGAAGAAGCTAAGTCTAAAGGCGCTGCTTTAAAGGCAAAGCGAAACCAGAAAACCGGATTTTAACTAATTAATTCTCTTCTTATATTCAATAGCAGGGCAGCGATCCATTATTGCAAGTAAACCAGCGGCTTCTGCACGTGCGACTGCATCTTCATCAATCACATCAAGTTGCAACCAGACCGCTTTGGCGCCAATTTCAATCGCTTCGTCTACTACCTTTCCAACGAGTTTTGAATTTACGAAGCAATCAACTACATCCACTTTAAAAGGAATCTCACTTAAAGTTTTATATCCAGTTTCTCCATGTACGACCTCAGCGCGCGGGTATACCGGCACAATTCGATGGCCTTTATCTTGAAGCAACTTAGAAACTCCAAAAGCTGCACGTTCAGGATTATTGCCAAGGCCAACTATTGCCCAAGTTTTCATACTCAGGACTTGGTCAATCGTAGATTCGTCGAAACTCAT
>CAYFJY010000014.1:6100-8080 GCA_964343665.1 uncultured Actinomycetes bacterium
TTAACTAATTCTGCGGTGGGTAAATCAGCCCGAACCCAAGGTGTCCCATTAGAAATATTCTTTTGATAGGTCTCTTTGAGAATTGCTTCCGCTCGATCTGAGGTAACGCCTACTACCAAGCGGTTTGGATTTAGAGTATCTTCAACTGCAAATCCCTCTCTTAAGAATTCTGGGTTCCATGCAAGTTCTAAATGTGGAGGCAAGCTCTCGGCTAATTCCTCTGCAGTTCCGACGGGCACCGTTGATTTACCAACTAATAGAGAACCGCTCTTTGCAACCTTGGAAACTGAATCAAAGGCGCTCTTAACATAAGTTAAATCTGCAGCGAGGCTATCCGACTGTTGCGGTGTACCAACACAGATGAAGTGGACATCGCAATCTGAAATATCCTGATAATTTGATGTGAACTTTAATCTTCCAGATTTAACCTGAGCTGAAAGTAACTCATCGAGTCCAGGTTCGAAGAATGGCAATTCACCTTTGGATAAAGCTTCTATTTTTGACTGGTTACTGTCGACACCGATAACTTCAAATCCCATTGAAGCCATACATGCGGCGTGTGTAGCACCTAAATATCCAGTTCCGATTACTGAAAGCTTTAACACAGGTAAAAGTTTAACTACTTAAGTGCGCCACAAGGATTTTCACTTGCGGTACGAGTCTTGAATTTATCAACAATTGAAGGGGATGCGCTTGGAGAAGGGGTTACTTCATCAACCACTGGCATGTCATTACGTAAACGATCAAATAGTTCTGGAGCGAGAATTTCATCCCAAATAACTACTGAACCTAGCCCAGGGTAAAAACCATTGGTATTTCCAAGCGGTACGGTCATAGTCCGCATCTTTCCTGGAGTTAGATTTCTGATTTGTTTTGCCAAAGTAACGATGTCACCTTGATCAAGTGTTTCATCAGTCTTCACCGTCTTAAAAATCGCAGAGATCAAATTCTTGACTTTAAATGGATTTAATAAGACTCCACTACTTGTTGCTTTACGAAAGACTGCTGATACGAATTGCTGTTGTCTTTGCATTCGTCCGAGATCGCCCATTCCATCAAAATCGCGAGTACGGACATATTTCAAGGCTTCTATGCCATCAAGGGTATGAATACCAGCAGACATCACCAAATGACTCTTTGGATCATTTATATCTTTCTTTGAACAAACCTGTATTCCACCTAGCGCATCCACCACATTCTTGAATCCAACGAAATTTACTTCCACATAATGATCAATTCGCAGGTTCATCTTCTTTTCAAGCGTTTGTATTAATAACGGAGCGCCTCCCCAGGCAAAAGCTGCATTAACTTTTCCTTGCATCTCTCCAATTTGTTTTTTCCCATCAAGGCTTGTGTGCGCGGGTATAGTCACCAAACTATCTCTTGGTATCGAGATTACGACTGCCTTGTCGCGAGATTTACTGATATGAACAAGCATCATGGTGTCAGATCTAGCACCTGCTGCAGTTTTTGTAGAGCCAACTTTAAGTTGCTTCAACTCTGCCTTAGTTAAACCTTCTCTGGTATCAGAACCCACAACTAGGTAATTAACTGCGCTTGATGCCTTTTCTGGTCTGTTTACTAAGTTATCAAAGACTTTAACGCGAGTAATTGCCCCACTAATTCGACCTAACCCAAGCCATGCAAAACCTGCGACTAGGACGATTCCGATAGAAGTCCATGTCAAAATCTTGATTGCTTTAGGTGATTTCACGTGCGAAAGCCTACAAGAGCGCACCGCACGCGATAGCGTTTCCCAGTTATGACAAAGGTGAATTCCAACGCAGTCTCAGTTGTGCTTCCAATTTTGAACGAAGAGCCATACTTAGAGAGTGCTGTGAAATCAATATTGGAACAGGATTTCAAGGGAGAACTAGAGATCATTCTGGCTGTAGGACCTTCAAAAGACAAAACTTTAGAGGTTGCAAAAAATCTAACTTTGAATGATTTTCGAGTCAAAGTAATTGATAATCCAACTGG
>CAYFJY010000014.1:8180-16770 GCA_964343665.1 uncultured Actinomycetes bacterium
GATGCTTTAATTGAAGTCGGTGGGTTTGATGAGCATTTCACTCGCGCACAAGATTGGGAACTCAATTATCGATTAAGAAGTAAAGGTGGAAAGATCTTCTTCGATCCCAGATTGACAGTCACTTATAGGCCAAGAAAATCACTTCTTGCCCTAGCTAAACAATATTTCGAATATGGTCGATGGAGGCGAGTGGTAACTCGAACACATAAGGGGACAATTAATTATCGATATTTGGCACCACCGGTAACTTTTTTAGCTGTTCTAATCTCATTGATTGGTTCAATACTAAATTCAATTTTGATTATCCCAGCCGCGATTTATGGAGGATTCCTAATAATTGCAGCAATTTCGATTGGAAGAGGCTTGCTTGAAAGAATTTTTCTTCCATTTGTGCTTTTTGCTATGCAGATGAGTTGGGGTGTTGGCTTTCTTACCTCTCCGAAGAGATTGGCAAAAAGCTGAGGTATTAATATGAGGCGATTATTAAGCGCCGCTGTAGGCAGTTTGGCTATATCTCTTTTCATATACATTTATCCAACAAACGCAGTTGAGACTTTCAAATTTAGCGGAAGTGGATTTGGTCATGGCGTTGGATTGAGCCAGATTGGCGCCAAGGCCATGGCAAATGACGGCAAATCTGCCGAAGAGATTCTCAAATATTACTTCACAGGGGTAACCATTGAACCTGTAGCCGATTGGTATGACGTGAGAGTAAATATTGGTCATCAATTAAATAGCGCCAAAATTCAATTGGTAAGCAATATTGGTTATTTATTGATTAATGATTTTAAGATTTCAGATCAAAAGACTATTGCAACATTCAACTACACAAATTCAGGAATCAGCACTTCAATAAAAAAAGGTAAAAAACTCATCGCAACTTTGCCTCCAACTAATCAAATACAAATAAATTGGAGTGGAACTAGATTTTTAGAGGGCGATACATCAGTAATCTCATTTAGTAATGGTAAAGCTACAAGATATCAATTTGGCCAAATAAATCTCACCGTAGTGGGGAAGAGTTTTGAAGTGACCAATAACGTGCGCATTAAAGATGAATATCTCTACGGAATTTCTGAGGTCTCATCATCTTGGCCAATGCAGTCCCTTAGAGCACAAGCAATTGCGGCGAGAACTTATGCAATTTCGAAAGCGGGTATTTACCGACCAAGTTGCGATTGTGACCTTTATGGCACGATAAAAGATCAGTTATTTGTTGGAATCACAAAAATAAGCGAGCCTAAATTCGGACAGTTCTGGAAAGCAGCTGTTGATTCAACCAGTGTTGATGAAGAGAATGGCGAGGCAATCACTTATTTAGGTAATCCCATCAATGCTTATTACTCGTCATCATCAGGTGGTCAAACCGAGAGTTCTCTAGATGCATTTGGAACTGCTTTCGATTATTTAGTATCAGTGCAAGATCCTGCAAGCTTGGATCCAAAGTTAAATCCAAGGTTTGCAAATTGGGAGCGGGAAGTTAGCCATCTTGCAGTTGCTAAAGCATTCGGTTTAACAGATGTAGAGAAATTAGAGATAAATGGAAAGAGAATTGAAGCGACTTCGAAGAATGGAGCTAAAACCTCGTTAAGACTTGAAACATTTAGATCTAGAACGGCACTACCGGGTTCTACTTTTAAAATTCTTTAAAGATTAATTTGAATGTAAGGCGGCATTAAGGCCACCCCAAGTTCCGCTCTTCGATAGAACTTCTAATGCGCCTGATTGAGAATTACGGCGGAATAGAAGACCGTTTGCGCCACTTAATTCTGCAGCTTTCACAACTTTTCCATCTGGAAGCGTCACTTTAGAAGCTGCAGTTATATAAGTGCCAGCTTCTACTACACAGTTATTACCTAATGAGATACCAAGCCCTGAGTTCGCACCAAGTAAGGTTTTTTGACCAATTGATATAACTTCTTTCCCGCCACCGGATAGTGTCCCCATAATTGATGCGCCACCACCAATATCACTTCCGTCACCAACGACAACTCCAGCCGAAATCCTTCCTTCAACCATAGAGGCGCCTAAAGTTCCAGCATTAAAATTTACGAATCCTTCATGCATGACAGTTGTGCCGTTTGATAAATATGCACCTAATCGGACGCGATCTGCATCTGCAATTCGAACACCACTTGGAATCACATAATCAACCATTCGTGGGAATTTATCTACTGAGTAAACAGTTACTTGTCCGTACTTTGCCCTTAATTTGGCTCTGACCATTTCGAAACCATCCACCGAACAAGGACCAAAATTCGTCCAAACTACATTTGAAAGTAATCCAAAGATTCCTTCAAGTGAAAGTCCATGAGGTTTAATCAATCTATGCGAGAGAAGATGAAGTCTTAGATAAGCATCTTTTGTATCCTTAGGAGCTGCATCGGTATCAATCTCAATTGAAATGACTTCACGCCTTACATTGCGATCTTCATCTGTGCCAGCCAATTCTTGAAGTGCTAGTAGTTCTGGGGATGGCTCACCTGTAATTGGCGCGAGCGCTGGATTTGGGTACCAGACATCAAGCAGAGTTCCGCCTGATGTGATGGTTGCAATCCCATGGCCTGATGCAATTGGCATGAGCGCATATTAGCCTTCACCAATGCATGTATCTGTCTTCTGCGCCTCCTCGCCAGCCATTGATGATAAATATGTGAAACTCGCTGCCGATTTAGGCGCAGGAATTGCCTCACGTAATTGGACACTCGTTTCAGGTGGAGGTCGCATCTCAAGCATGGGTGCAGTTGCACGCGCTGCTCGCGAGGGTGGTTCAAAAACAATCGGAGTAATTCCTGAATCATTAGTGAAAATCGAATTTGCAGATCATGATTCTGATGAGTTAATAATTGTCAAAGATATGCGTGAGAGAAAAGGAAAGATCGAAGAACTTTCAGATGCATTTATTGTTCTACCAGGTGGTGCGGGGACTTTAGAAGAATTCTTTGAAATCTGGGTTGGTCGTTTCCTGAAATTCCATGACAAGCCGATTGCAATTCTTGACCCATTTGATCTTTATAAGCCGCTCCAAGATTTAATTATCCATTTAGAGGCGGAGAATTTTGTTAAGCCTGGTCAGCGTGAGCTTGTCTACTGGGCGCGTAACGTTGATGAAGCGCTCGATCACATCTCAAGTTAGTAAACTTCTCCATCATGGAGCATTTCAGAGTCGAAGTAATTCGAATTATCGAATCGCTCCCTGAGGAGTATCAAATTGTTCTGCGCGCTCATTATTTGGGAAATAAGAGCGCAGAAGAAATCGCAAATTTATTAGGAGTGCCCGCAGATTCTGTGGCGCGAATCATCAAGGCCGGAAAGGCGGCGCTTGCGCGGGAGTTGGGCCTATAAAGCCCGATTTGAACCTTTCCCTTAAATTGCGAGATAATTACGCACTGAACTTGAACAGGCTCAAACTGATTTGAGCAATTTCTAAAATCGGAGGAACGATGGCAGCAATGAAGCCGCGAACTGGTGATGGTCCAATGGAGGTCACCAAGGAGGCTCGAAGCCTAGTCATGCGGATTCCTCTAGAGGGCGGCGGACGCCTAGTAGTAGAACTCAATGCTGAAGAGGCTGCCAATCTAGGTAGCTGTCTACAAGCTGCAGTTCAATTGATTAAAAAGTAATTCTTGGTACTTTTACGCGCATGTTGACTTTCAAGCGCGCCGAGAAGCTCTCCAAAAAAGCCAACCAAATTTTCATCCCTGTCATTGAGGGCAAGGTTCAAAACTCAGAGATAGAGAAATTATTCGGGCTCTCTTTACAAGATGAATTAAGTTTCTTCACTACAGCTGATAAGCCTTTAAAAGCTGGTGAGGTTTTTGAGATTCCAGTCAGTGCAGAAGGTTATGCCTGCGAAAAGTTATCTTTCTTATCTTTAGGGAAGTCCACTCTAGGAGATTTACGTTTAGCGGGGGCTGCAGTTGGCAGGAAATTGCGTGGGAAAGAGGATCATGCATTTATACCCCTTTCATTGAAATCTAATGAAACTAAGAATTTCTTGATATCTGCCAACCTCGGTAATTTCCAATGGAGTTTAAAAAGTTCTTCAAAAGAATCTAAACAATCTAGGAAATCAAGACAAGCTCGACTATCTCGAGAAGCTCGACAAGCTGAATCTTTCTTAGAGGTTTCAAATACTGACGAGGGGATAATTCGAACAGCACAGATAGTCTCTGATGCGGTCAATCGCTCAAGGACGCTTATTCATACCCCTTCAAACATCAAGAATCCTGAATGGATGGCGCGCCAAGCAATGAAATTGGCCAATGGCACTCGAATAGAAGTTAAATCTGGCGCAGCTTTGAAAGAGTTCGGCGGTTTACGCGCAGTTGGCGGTTCATCCCCGAAACCTGGTCCACGCTTCATCAAAATGAGTTATTCCCCAAAAAATTCCAAATCAAGTACTTCTCATATCGTTTTAGTTGGTAAGGGAATTACTTATGACACAGGTGGAATCTCACTAAAACGTCCTTACGACATCATGACGCCGATGAAGAGTGATATGGCAGGCGCAGCTGCTTGTCTTGCGGTTATGAGCGCTTTGAAAGATTTAAAAGTAAATGTGAAAGTTACCGCGCTTTTGATGTGTGCAGAGAATTCCATATCAGCAACAGCACAACGTCCTGGCGATGTTATTACTCATTACGGAGGCAAGACCGTTGAAGTCTTAGATACTGATGCAGAAGGTAGATTGGTACTTGCTGATGGTTTGGCATACGCAGTAAAGAATTTGAAACCTGATTATTTGCTTGATATTGCAACTCTTACCGGTTCTGCGACTCTAGGTCTTGGTAAACAGTATGCACCTCTATATTCAAGAAACCAGAAGTGGATCAAACAACTTCGTGAAGCGGGAGAGAGCTCTGGAGATCGAGTCTGGCACATGCCACTAATTGATGATTATGAAGTCGCACTCGAATCAGATATTGCTGACATCAATCACACAGCAGATAAAGGTGATTTTAAAGCGGGCTCAGTGACTGCAGCGCTTTTCCTAGAACAATTTGTTGACGATATAAATTGGGCACATCTAGATATTGCCGGCGTGGGACGCGCGGAGGCAGATGCGGGAGAGAATCCCAAAGGCGGAACTGGTTGGGGAGTTCGATTGCTTCTCGAATGGATCGGTTCATTAAAGTGAAATTCGATCCGGAGCAATTCTCAGATAACTATATTTCTGAAGATCCACACCAAAGTGCGGCTCGCGAACGTGGAGTCGAATTAGGAGTTAAAGATACAACTCCAGGTTCTGGAGCTTATCTTCGCTATATCGCATCTCTTATCTCTGCCCAATCAGTGGTTGAGATTGGCACTGGTTCTGGAGTTGGAACACTCTGGCTTTTAAAAGGCGTTATGAGTTCTGGCGTTATAACTTCTATAGATCCAGAAGTTCAGCACTCCCAGATTGCAAAACAGGTTTTAATAGATGCAGATATTGCAGCAAATAGATATCGATTAATAACGAGTGAATATCTAGAGGTAATGAGAAAACTTGCAGATCGTGCCTATGACTTAGTTGTATTTCGAGGTTCACCAGAAGATATATTGGATGTTATCGATGAGTCTCATCGAATTCTTAGGGTCGGAGGAATATTGGCTATAGATCATTTCTATGGAGGTGGAAAGGTCCCTGATCCTGCCCAACGTGATCCAAAAACAGTAGCGCTTCGTGACGCAGGTAAGTTCCTAAAGAGCCAGCATGAGACTTGGTCTATCTCACTTAACCCTATTGGCGATGCAGTTTTACTCGCGACTAAGCTCTGATTAAGCAATTAGTTAATTTAAGTTAATCTTGGCACATGTTCGGAGATTTGGGCTTTGGAGAATTAATTGGCCTTGCGATTCTGGCATTGGTTCTAGTTGGCCCAGATCGACTTCCATCAGTTGCAGTTGAGGCAGCGAAATTAATTAAGAAGATTCGCACTTACGCAGTATCGGCTACCGATCAAATCAAAGATAGCTTGGGACCGGGATATGAGGATTTAAAACCAGAGGACCTTCACCCTAAGAATTTCATAAAGAAGCAACTAAATGAAGTTATGGTTGATGAACCTAAGCGCGGCAAGTTAAATGCAAATGTTAAATTAGATCCAGATATGTTATGAGCCAGCTACTTGAGGCACTTAGTAAAGTAATCGACCCCGAATTACGAAGACCAATCACTGAACTTGGTATGGTCGAAAAAGCTGAATTAAACGGTGGAGTGGTTGAGGTAAAAGTTCTACTAACTATCTCAGGTTGTCCTATGCGAGATCGTCTAACGCAAGATATAAACGCGGCGCTTAAATCAATTCCTGAAGTTCGCTCGGTTAATCTTGAATTTGGAGTTATGAATGATGCTCAACGCCAAAAGGTTCGCGAGATCGTGAGTGGTGGAAAAGCCAAAGAGATCCCATTTGCAAGAGCAGATTCATTAACTCGTGTGATCGGAATTTCATCGGGTAAAGGTGGGGTAGGTAAATCATCGCTTACCACCAATTTGGCAATCGCACTTTCAAAATTAGGATTCCAAGTAGGCATACTTGATGCGGACGTTTACGGGCATTCGATTCCAAGATTGCTTGGTTTGATTGGGCAAAGACCTACCGCCATTGATGAGATGTTCATTCCGCTTGAGAATTACGGAGTCAAGTGCGTATCTATGGAGATGTTTAAGCCCGATAGATCTGATGCAGTTGCTTATCGTGGACCAATTCTTCATAAAGTATTACAGCAACTTTTAACTGATGCATATTGGGGTGATCTGGATTTTCTATTAATTGATCTTCCACCAGGTACTGGCGATTTAGCAATTTCTTTAGGGCAATTGATTCCAGCATCTGAATTAATAGTTGTAACCACGCCTCAAGTAGCTGCGGCAGAAGTTGCAGAACGCTCAGGTCGTATCGCACATCAATTGAAACAACAGATAATTGGTGTAATTGAGAATATGTCTGCATTCCCGTGCCCGAAATGTGGCGAGCCGATTGAACTATTCGGAAGCGGCGGAGGTGAGGAGAGCGCTAAAGGTCTATCTCAATTAGTAGGTGCCGATGTTCCTCTGTTAGGCCATGTTCCATTTAGTCAGGCGCTTCGAAGTGGTGGTGACGGAGGAGAGCCAATCGTAGTAAGTGCTTCAAGCGATCCAGCTGCGAAGGCGATATCTCAAATTGCAGAGCGAATATCTCAAAAAAAGCGTTCATTGCTAGGTGTTCCTCTTAGATTAAACACTAATTAACCACTTGTTTAGATGGTGCTCAATTAGAATTTGAGCATGTCAAAGAGCGTAATTCAAAATCAATCAGCCGCTCTTACACGTAAGGGTATACAGAGCACCTTAGTTTCTGTAGCGGGAATAATAGGTAGGCCAGTAAAGGATCAAGATGGCAAGGATCTTGGAAAGTTAGTTGATTTCGTAGTTCGACATGGTGGCGAGACTTACCCACCTGTTTCAGGTTTGATAGTAAATGTCGCAGGTCGTCGTGCATATATTGATGGCGCTCGCATCGCTAAATTGAGTAAAGATGAAGTAAGACTCTCATCTGCGAAGATAAATTTGAGTGAATACCAGCGACGAACTGGCGAATCACTACTTGATGGCGATGTCCTTGACCATCAGATTGTTGATGTCAATGGTTTACGAGTTGTTCGAACTTCAGATCTCTATCTTGCGCCATTGGACAAAGAGATTCGTTTAGTGGGCGTAGATGTTTCTTTCCGTTCTTTTATACGTCGGATTTTTCCTGGAACTTTTGGGCGTAAACCAGGCGTTGACAAAGTTATCGATTGGGCAAGCGTTGCTTCTCTTGCAGATAATGGTGGCGTAGTTCGCACTACAGCCACCAGAGAAGCTCTAAGCAGATTAAGACCGGCAGATATCGCAGACATTATTGAAGATCTTGAAGGTCGCGAACAGAGCGCCCTAATTGAGTTATTAGATCCAGATTTAGCTGCTGATGCACTTGAAGAAATGGAAGATGACGAACTACAAGGTCTATTGCGTGGTATCTCAGATGAGCGTGCAGCAAAGTTGCTTTCACATATGGAGCCAGATGAATCAGCAGAAGTGCTACGTGATTTGGATGAAGAACACTCCGAAAGCATTCTCTCTCAGATGTCTCCTGCAATGGCAAAACAATTACGTCGCCTAGTTGAATTCGATGAGACCCATGCAGGTGGAATTATGACCACGCATCTTCTGATAGTTAAAGAGAGCGATACTGTTGCCGACGCACTCAAGCTGTTAGTTGAAAATAAAGAGCGCGATATTTCAGATGGCGTCACCGTCGTGGACTCTAAAGGAAAATTGCTGGATCACATACAGATTATTGAATTAATTGCTGCAAAACAGAGCCAGAAACTGACCGATTTAGTAAGGGCACCTTTCCCCACCTCTGTTGGCATTGACACTTCACTCGATGAGGTAATCGAAGAGTTTTCAAATAATCGTGGATCATCGATTATTGTCGTTGACGAAAAAGGTAAACCAGTCGGAAGAATTCTGGCCGATGACATCATTGATGCAATGGCTCCTGCTGAAAGTTCTGGACTCGCGCAAGGCACGGGTGCGCTCTCATGAAAACGAGCTTAGATTCCCGCACATTGCGACCCG
>CAYFJY010000015.1:0-16444 GCA_964343665.1 uncultured Actinomycetes bacterium
AATAGTTACAGTGTCATCGATCCATGTAGTCGTTGGATCGAGAATTGTGACTCCGTTTTGCATATGGCGTTCGTTTACTCTATCTCGAATAATCGCTGCCGCTTCAGCTAATTGGATCCGATCATTGACTCCTAAAGTTTCGGTGAAATCCTCACAAAGGATTGGAGCTACCTTTCCCCCATCTTTACGGATGATCTCAACAACATCCGTTAGATAGAGCTCGCCTTGGGAATTATTACTTTTAATCTTTGCAATCGCATCAACAAGCTTCTTTAGATTAAACAGATAAACACCTGAATTAACTTCAAAAATCATTTTTTGATCATCGGTTGCATCTCGCTCCTCAACGATCTTTAGGAGCAATTCATCATCGCCGCGAATGATTCGACCATATCCTGTTGGGTCTGGATGTTCTGCAGTGAGAACTGATGCGGAATAGCCACCAGATTTATGCGCAGTTAGAAAATCTCGAAGAGTTTCGCCAGATAACATGGGAGTATCGCCAGCGAGAATGAGGATTTCACCATTGGTGTCAGCTAATTTTTCCTTGGAACTATTTAGAGAGCTCTCTAAATCTTTAAGATCTTTTAGTGCAATTTGAACCGCGTGCCCAGTTCCATTTCTCTCTGATTGGAAAACTGCGATTGCATCAGGTGCGATCTCAGAAAGATGAGCTTCGACTGCTTCGCGCCCCGATCCAACGACGACTCGAACTTGATCAGGATTAAGACTCTCTAACGCTTTAAGAACATGGCCAAGAAGTGAACGACCTGCAATTGAATGTAAAACCTTTGGCCTCTGCGATTTCATGCGAGTTCCCTCGCCGGCTGCTAAAACAATCGCTTGAATTGCCACTACTTAATTCTACTTGAGATATCTGGCTCCGCCACCTGGTATCGATCCAGGACCCTGGGCTTCAAAGGCCCATGTGCTAGCCACTACACAATGGCGGAACCCGTATTCTCTCTTATAAGCGGCGATTCGCCAAAACCACCAATATTCTTTCAACATGGAACAACGTGACGAGGTCGATCGCCTAATAGCTGCTTGGCAGAAAGAGCGACCAGATTTGGATTTCTCGCCACTTGCAGTGCTGTCTCGTATCACTCGCATCTCAAAACATTTAGATATTGCAAGACGAAATGCATTCGCAGATTTAGATACTTGGGGTTTTGATGTGCTCGCCTCACTTAGACGAATTGGCGATCCATATCAATTATCTCCAACACAATTGATGCAAGAGACAATGGTTACAAGTGGCACCATGACAAACAGATTGGATCGCTTGGAAGAATTAGGTTTGATAACCAGAACTCAAGACCCAGATGATGGTCGAGGAATACTAGTTACTTTGACTAAAGCCGGTGCAAAAGCAGTCGATACTGCAATGGAGGATCTTCTTGATCGTGAGCGTGAATTCTTGAAGAGCTTAACCAAGGGCGAACTCAATGAATTATCGAAATTACTCCGTGAATTAGCAATTCCATTTGATGAAATTAATTAACGCTTATTATCTTGGCTCCATGAACGGGGCCTTGTGCCCTCGCAACTGAGCCCACCACGCCACTAGAAGTCAATGCAACTGCAAGATCAAGTGAATGATCCTCATCTGCAACTAGAAAGGCAACAGATGGGCCAGATCCTGAAACTATGCCACCCAAAGCACCATATTCCTGCCCCATATCGAGAATTAACCTAAGCGCTGGTCTAATGGAACATGCAGCAGATTGCAGATCATTGCTTAAAGATTTACCAACTCTAGTTGCATCACCCGATAAGAGAGCTTGTAAAAGTTCATCATTTAAAGAAGGTGACTTGATATCAAGTCCCGTTCTTAAGCGATCACATTCAGCATAAACTGCAGGCGTTGAAAGACCAGTACTAGATACTGCTATAACCCAGTGATAATTCCCGCGAGAAAGCGCTGGAGTAATTTGATCACCGTGTCCGCGACCTACAGCGGTTCCACCATGCAACATGAAGGGAACATCACTTCCAAGCTCTTTTGCAATTTCACTAAGTTCATCTTTACTTAGATTTAATCCATATAGGCCATCTATTCCTAGCAAAGTCCCAGCAGCATCAGCGCTACCACCTGCCATTCCGCCAGCTACAGGAATTGATTTATCAACTTCTATAGCAAGATTCTTATCTATTCCAAACTTTTCCACCATCAACTCGAGAGCTTTATAAACAAGGTTGCTCTTGTCTACTGGGACACCATTTGTGTAATCACCAGTAATCCGCAAATCAAATTTATCGCTAGCAGAGATTCTCAAAGTGTCATAAATAGATATTGCTTGAAAGAGAGTGACAATCTCATGATAACCATCTTGCTCTTTTGGACCAACTGACAATTGAAGGTTTACCTTGGCAGGTACCTGCACTTCAACTGATTTATAACGCATGGCAAAACTCTAATCTATTTGATCTTAACTGAATGTCTAATTCAGTTGACGTGCGATCTTGCAGTAGGCCTGAATATCTAGAGCCTCACCACGCAGAGTCGGGTCGATACCTGCGCTTTGGATCAAACTCTCAGCACGTTCTCCAAGCACTGAAGACATTGAGGAACGGATCATCTTTCGACGTTGTGAGAAAGCGGCATCAATTAGAGCAAATACTTTCTTGCGCGTTAATTCATCACCTAGCGGCTCATGACGCTTAAAGAAAACTAATTTAGAATCAACATTCGGTACTGGCCAAAATATATTTCGAGAGATATTTCCCGCGAGTTCTAAATCAGCCCACCAAGCACATTTGATACTTGGAACTCCGTAATCTTTGCCGCCTGGTTTTGCAGCTAGGCGATCTGCAACCTCTGCTTGCACCATAACCACGCCTTCTCGTAAAGAGGGAAAACGTTCCAGAAGATTAATAATCACTGGAACTGAAACGTTGTAAGGAAGATTTGCCACTAGCACTGTGGGTGACTTTGGAAGTTCGACAAGCTCTAGCGCATCCTTATTTATCACTATTAAATCGGCGCTTGAGTTATGCAAATTCACCGTTTCAGGCAATTGAGTCGCAAGACGTGTATCAATTTCTACTGCGATCAATTGTGCTCCAGTTTCAAGAATTGCTAAGGTCAATGAGCCTAAGCCGGGGCCAATTTCAAGAATTACGTCGCCCTCATTGATATCAACCTGGCGCACAATTCTTTGACAAACATTCCCATCAATAACAAAGTTCTGGCCCAAACCCTTTGAAGGGTTTAATTCCAACTTTGCAGCAAGTTCTCTTATCTCAGAAGCGCCAAGTAATGTCATTATTCAAATGATCCAAAGAGTCGAACTGCATTGGCTGAGGTAACTTCCGCTATATGTTCTGGCGTTATCCCCCGCTCATTTGCGATAAATCTGACGATATTTGCAATTTGCGCGGGAGTATTCAAGGAACCTCTATGCGGGCTAGGTGCTAGAAATGGAGAGTCCGTCTCCACTAGTAACAATTCATCTGGAACAAACTTGACTGCTTCACGAAGTGCCGGAGCGTTCTTGAAAGTCACAGTTCCGGCAAAAGAGAGCACGTATCCACGTTCAGCGCAGTACTTAGCCATCTCTAAATCACCTGAGTAGCAATGAAATATCGTCTTATCCGGAGCCCCAACCTCTTCCAATACTTTCAATACATCATCATGTGCATCTCGATCGTGAATAACTAACGCCAACTTATTCGTCTTTGCAATTTCAATATGTCTCTTAAAAGAATGGCGTTGGATTTCTTGCAACTCTAGCGGAGTCCTAAAATAATCTAGTCCAGTCTCGCCAATCGCGCGTACTCGCGGATGTTTCGCTAATTCGGAAATTATTTTTAAATCTGCCTCTAAATCAGGCACAACTGGAGCCTCATTTGGATGAAGTGCAACTGCAGCTAAGACTTTACCTGGAAATGTTTCAGCTAATTTAACGCACCATTTTGATTGCGACGCTGAATAACCCACCTGAACAATTCGATCAACACCTGCAAGTTCAGCAGCTTTTATGACTTCAGCAATTTCTGGTGAATCTGGTTCGGTCTCGGTGACAATCTCTAAATGTGCATGTGCATCTATGGCTTTAACAACCAACGGGTCTGGCGCTGGCGCTAATGGGCGATCGATATCGCGGTTATGGCGATCTGCCAATTACTCTTCCAATCTTGGGAAAAGTGGTGAACTCTTTGAAACTTTACTTCCCTTTGGAAGTGTTCCCCACTTTGCGACATCGCCAATCTTTTGATCATGAATAGAGCCTAGTGATATATCCGCGCCAAGACTTGTCCATAATTTTTCACAAGTTTCTGGCATCACTGGATGTAAAAGAACGGCAAGCGCCCGCACACCTTCAGCGGTGTTGTATAGAACTTCATTTAATTTAACTTTATTTGATTCATCTTTTGCTAGGACCCATGGTTCGGTCTCTGTAACATAAAGATTGATTCTCTTACAGAACTCCATTATTGCGAGAATTCCACCCTGGAAATCAAGTGCAGATATTGACTTATCTGCCGTATCAACTGTGTTGGAGAGCAAAGTAGCGAGCTCTCCACCATCAGTAGGTGCGGGAATCTCACCTTCACAATATTTCTCAATCATCGCTGTGATTCTTGAAGCCAGATTTCCAAAATCGTTTGCCAGTTCGCTGGTGTAACGGGCGGACATATCTTCCCAAGAGAATGATCCATCACTACCAAATGGAATTGCGCGCATAAAGTAATAACGGAATGCATCGACGCCAAAGTAATTGGTGATATCTGATGGAGCGATTCCGGTCAGCTTACTTTTACTCATCTTCTCGCCACCAACGAGTAGCCAGCCATGGGCAAAAACTTTGCGAGGTAATGGAAGTCCTGCAGCCATCAACATTGCAGGCCAAATCACTGCATGGAAACGGAGAATATCTTTACCAACTAAGTGAACATCGGCTGGCCAGGTAGAGGCAAATTTCTTGCCCCCTTCAGAATTCGGATCATCACCCAAACCAACTGCAGTCGCGTAATTAAGTAGCGCATCAAACCAAACATATACAACTTGTTTTGTATCCCACGGCACTGGAATTCCCCAAGAGAAAGTTGATCGTGAAATTGATAGATCTCGTACTTCGCCTTCAAGAAATGAGATAACTTCATTACGAGCGCTCTCTGGCTCGCATGCTTCCGGATTATCTTTGTAATGTTTTAGAAGTGCTTCGCGGAAATCTGATAATTTAAAGAACCAATTATCTTCATTGACAATTTCAACAGGTTTACCGTGAACGGGACAGAGTTTTTGTCCAGAATCTTCAAGCAGGTCACCTGGCAATTTGAACTCTTCACATCCAACACAGTATGGGCCTTCGAATTTGCCTGAATAAATAAAACCTTTATCTTTCAAACCTTGTAGAAAATTCTGAACTCTAACTTTATGGCGATCTGATGTAGTGCGAATAAAGTCATCATTGGCAATATTTAATGATTGCCAAACAGGAATCCAAGATTCAGCAACTAATTTATCTACCCACACTTGCGGAGCTACAGAATTTGAATCAGCTACCCTTAGGATTTTTTGGCCATGTTCATCAGTTCCGGTTAAGAACCAGGTGGGATCGCCTTTTTGACGACTCCAACGAGTGAGAACATCACCTGCGACCGTTGTGTATGCATGCCCAATATGAGGTGCATCGTTTACGTAATAGATAGGGGTTGTTACGTAATAGGCCTTTGAGCTCATTTGCATATTCTAATGGGAGGACAAAGTGCTTAAGAACAGAGTGAATTCTTCATCTAAATTTGAAATTCCCCTATTTCTCTTATCTCTCCGATAGGTTGGCTTTATTAGCAACCATCGCATCAAAGACTTCACGTTTTGGAAGATCTAGCTCGATAGCCACTGCTGCAATTGCCTCTTTTCTATCAACTCCAACGCTCTCTAATTCTTGTACTCGATTTACTATCACTTCTTGATTAATTTCTCTCAATTGATTCGATGCGCCATTGATGACTATTGTGATTTCACCCAGCACCTCTTTGGATAAGGCCCAATCTCTAAGTTCAGAAAAAGTTCCTCGAACAATCTCTTCATATGTTTTTGTCATCTCTCTGCAGATTACTGCGCGACGTTGACTTCCAAAAAATCGATTTGCTACTTCTAGAGTTTCTATTAACCTATGAGGAGCTTCGAATAAAACAATAGTGCGAGTTTCGTACTTTAAATTTTCAAAAAATTTATCTCTTGCTCCTTGAGTTCTAGGAACAAACCCTTCAAAGCAAAATCTATCTGTCGGTAATCCAGATAATGCCAATGCGGTCGTGACTGCACTTGGTCCAGGTATTATTTCAATTGGGATATTTTCTTCGATTGCAGCCCGAACTAATTTAAATCCTGGATCACTGACAGTTGGCATTCCAGCATCAGTTACCACAAGAACTCTCTGGCCATTTTGTAACTCTGTAATAAGCTGTTGAGTTCTTTCATCTTCATTGCCTTCGAAGAATGAAAGTATTTTCGCTTTACTTGTTATTTCAAGATCCTGACAGAGCCTTTGAAACCTTCTGGAATCTTCTGCTGCAATTATCTGAGCGTTCTCTATGGCCTCAATCAATCGCTTTGAAGCATCATGAGGATTACCTAGCGGCACACCAGCCAACTGCAACTTCATGTACGCAATCATCTCATCTACTCTTTACTCATGTTCCCATCCATAGTCATCACATTCATGGCTTTTGTGCTTCGGATATTCCATCTAGAACGGCCAAAAGGTCTGGTATTCGATGAGATTTATTACGTGGATGGAGCACGTGATTACTTAAAACAAGGAGTTGAGTTAGCCAAAGGATCGCCAGAATTCGTGGTGCACCCACCGGTTGGTAAATGGTTAATTGCAGTTGGCATAAAGTTATTTGGAGATCACGAGTTCGGTTGGCGCATAGCAGTAGCTGTCGCAGGCACTCTAACTGTTTATTTAACAGCAAGAATCGCGCTGAAAATCTTCCACGAAAATAAATGGGCCACACTTGCAGCGCTACTTGTAGCACTTGATGGCATGAATTTAGTTATGTCTCGCACAGCGCTATTAGATATTTTTCTAACTTTATTTATCTTGCTTTCAGTTAATGCTTGGCTCTCTGGTCGATACCTTAGCTTTGCAATCTATTTAGGTTTAGCAATGGGAAGTAAATGGAGCGCATTATATTTCGTAATTGCTCTCCTACTTCTGGAATTGGTTTTAAATCGAAAACTACTCAGAACAGTCAAAGTAGGTTGTATATCATTCTTAACATATTTAGCAACTTGGTTTGGCTGGTTTGCTTCTAGTAATGGTTGGGATAGAAACGCAAAATCAAATCCTATTTTTTCACTTTTCTTCTATCACAAAGAGATGCTCAATTTTCACACAGGATTGACTGAGAAACATGCCTACCAATCAAATCCTTGGAGTTGGATTGTTATGGGTAGACCAACATCATTTTTCTATCAGACTCCCAAAGGATGCGATGCAAAAGATTGTTCGCAAGAGGTTTTAGCTCTTGGCACTCCACTTTTATGGTGGATAGGGCTCTTTGCAATTCTTTTTCTAATTGGAGTAAATCTTCATAACTTTGCAATGCGAACCGTAGAACTTGGAAGCATTATTCCTTTCATCGGGATACTTGCTGGTTATCTACCTTGGTTTTTCTTCCAAAAGCGTACAGTTTTCACCTTCTATTCAATAGCTTTCGAACCATTCCTGATATTGGCAATAGTTTTATTGGCAAAGATCGCTTATGAATATAATGAACGATTTAAATACCTAATTGGATTTGCAGTAATACTAATTACACTTAACTTTATCTATTTCTACCCGATATTCACAGGAGAAATAACCACTTACCAAGCCTGGTATGACCGAATGTGGTGGAGTTCGTGGATCTAGTCGTTTACTGCGCGACCTCGCTTAGTAGCTGCTTCATCCGCTAATTGTTGATCGAAAACCTCGTCTGCACTTGGCGCTGCTGCCGCGAGCGCTTCTCGTTCTAATCGCTCTTGCTCCTCACTCCATACTCCTGGCGTAGTCAAATCAATAACTCTACGTGGAGTCACAGCTTTAGGTGCATTTACATAAGTTGGAGTTGGTACTGAATTTGGTATCCAAGTATTTCTTACTGCAGCGCTTCCTTGTGGAAGAAGAACAATTCCAGTGATCTCACGTTCTGCAAGTGGAACCCAAAGTTCTGAATCCTCTTTTGGAGAAATTACGTCAGATAGATTTACATTTGAAATACCGGTGGTACTTCTCTGCAAGCTTTCGATACGTCGACGCTGAATTTTCTCTCGATTGATTGTCCGACGAGTGTGCGCTAAATAAATTACCAATCCTGATATTGGAATTGCTATGTATGCCCAATTTAAAAGATTCATAGTTGCACCAACACTTGTCGCTATAAGAGTAGATAAAATTAAAAAGAAAATAATTCGACGGCGCATCAAAGTTTGGGATCGCTTATAAGGAGCATCCAAATCCGTATGAATTGCCATCGAGTAAGCACTCTCGGTTTCACCAGCTACAACTCTTAGCGCGCTCTTATAGCGCTCCACTGATTTGCCTGAGAATTCATCATGGGTATGGATCCAGCGTGGTAGAAAATAGGCGACCCACATTCCGATGATCACCAAATAGATAATTGCTGAAGCCATGATGGCCAAAGATTAGTGAAGGGGATGTCCGTTTTCGGGTATTTAGACCCTACTTGATAGCAATATTTTCTCGAACAAAGCAATGATGGTCACGCCATGCTCCATCTATATGCAAGTAGCGAGGGCGTAAACCTTCATATAAATAGCCGCACTTCTCTGCAACACGTATTGATGGCTCATTCTCTGGGCGGATATTTATTTCGATGCGATGTAGCTCGAGTTCATTAAAGGCAAATTCGGTAACCATATTGACCGCAGCACTCATGTACCCGCGATTGGCAAAGTTTCGATCTATCCAATAACCAATGTGTGCGCCTCGAAGAGCTCCGTATATGACTCCACCTAAATTAATCTGCCCAATAAAGTTTGGCCCTTTAAATATTGCAAAGGAGAAGGATCGGCCCGCTCTCGCTTCTTTACGGTAAACCCGAACCATCTTGGTAAAACTCATCGAGCTCTTTAATCTGTCGAGATCACTTGTCCTCGGTATGGTCGCCTCCCATTGGGATAGCCACTCACGATTAGCAGCTCTTACCTGCTTCCATTGTCTGCGATCAGCAAGCGTGAATTGCCTTAGAGTGATTTCACCGTTGGATAGTTCTAACAAATGGCTCTCGGTTTCTGACTATTTGATGCGCGGAAGAATTACTGAGGTAAGTGAGTCTCCTGCTTTCAAGGAGTCGCCCTCATTTACTGAGACCAAACAATTCGCCAGAGCTAAACTGACGAAATCCTCTTGCTCTGTAAAGATATTTACGGAGGAATTATCTTCATTCAATTGACCAAGTAGATACTTGCGACCTGTCGTGCCAGTTTGGAAATCCTTTTCAAGTCGAGCCTTAACAGATGGGCAGTAAATTTCACGAGCGCCTAACATGGTGCGAATCATTGGGCGCACAAAAAGTTGCATTGCGATGTACGCGAAGATTGGATCCCCTGGCAAAGTTATAACCGGTGTCTTATCGGGACCAATTGCTCCGAAATTAAAACGTCCAGCGTTCTCTAAATCAAGGTCAACTACTTTGATTTCGCCAAGAGGTGATAGCGCCTTAGTTATCAGATCAAAAGAATCATCATGTCTCTCACCACTAATTACTATGAGATCTGCACGAACCAATTGATCTTCCACAATATCCTTCAACTCTTCTTCGTCGTCTGGAATTGAGTGGACTCTGAATCCGACTCCACCTATTTCTCTAACGATGGTAGTGAGTTGCCAAGAATTTGTTTCGAATTCCTGAGTCCCAGAAATCAGATTACCTGGCTCAACTAAATCCGGTCCTGCCGATATCACGACAACTCTTGGTTGCGGCCGTGTCGGCAATTGCCCCCTACCGATGGATGCAGCCATGCCAATTGTGGTCGAACGAATTGGAGATCCCGCTTTTAACACCAATCTCTCGCCAGCAAAAATATCTTCAGCCAAGGTCGCACCGTGAGCATCAAGCAGCGGTAAATCGATTGGAGCAAGCGGCTGGACTATTGAAAGGAGCGCGGTTAAGAACTCATCGACTCGCATTCGCTCTAACATATTCCCATCCTATTTCAACAAGATTATGAATCTTGTGAAGGGCGCGAAGTTGATCAGAGGTGAGTAATGAGTAGCAAAGCAGAAATACGTGAGAAATATCGCCGACTTCGCGAAGAGATTAAAGGCCACGAAGACTACTTATATCTTCTAGATATTCCCGAGATCAAAAACGCCAAAGTAATAACCAGCTACTACCCAATGCCAGGTGAACCTAATTTGATTTCACTTAACGAATCTTTAGTTGCTGCAGGTAAAACATTACTTCTGCCAAGAATCGTAAATAAACAGATGGAGTTCTCAAAATACGAAGGGCAACTTGTCAAAAGAGGTAAATTTCATGAACCACCAGGAAAAATATTTATTGGTGAGATATCTGTAGCGCTAATACCAGCCTTGGCAATTGATCGATCAGGTGTACGCCTTGGACAAGGTGGCGGCTACTACGACCAATTCTTAGTTAAGACATCAGCATTTAGGATCGGGATTATTCACGAACGTGAGTTCTCGAAGAAGCCACTTCCTAGAGAATGGTTTGATCAAACCGTTGAAGCGGTGGCAACAGAATCAGGTCTTACTCGACTCTGATTCTCTATTAATTATTCTCATACTTGCAATTACAAAAATTCCACCAATTACTTGAATCCAGGTAGGCGCACCTCTTCTCAAAATAATTGCGCCTGCCACACCAACTAGCGGGACGATATTGAAAAGTACTGCGACGTGCGTGCTCTTGACTCTAGCAGCTGCGTAATTGAAAGCAATTATCGGTAAAGCAACGCCAAAGACTCCAGAAAGAGAACCTGCTACATAAATATGTAGTGGCTTATCTAAGAAATGTCCGCGATCGAAAGCAAGCCACCAAATCAGAACATATATTGTTGAAAATAGAGCCTGGCGGAAAGCCAAAGTTATGGGGTTAATTCTTGCGCCTAGCCGTTTTACTGCAACGGCATTTAATCCACAGAATATTGAGGATGCCAGGAAGCAGAGAGCTCCTAATCCAATTGTTAGCGACAGACCAGATTTATCGAAGCTACCCAAAGTCGCACCGATTATTCCAAGCAATACTGCGAATATCTCATAATGTGCGATTCGGTCCTTTAGCCAAATTGCAGCCCAAAAAACTGTGAATAGCGCTTCAAGATTTAAAAGAATAACCCCGGTGCTAGCCGTTGTTACGGTGTAACCATAATTTCCCAAAAGCCAAGCAAAACCTGGTTGAACTGCACCAAGAAAGGCGGCAAATCTCCAACTTACATTTTGATAAGTGCTATCCCGAAATCGCTTTGGTCTTAATAAATAAAAGATTGTGATGATTAGAAATCCAGATGAAATTTCCAACAATGTTTGTGCTGCTGCCGAAAGTGAACTAACGGCCAAATCAGCCAGTGGATTAGACAATCCCCAACTGATCATTGCTGCGATCAGTAATAGGTAATTAGT
Organism: uncultured Actinomycetes bacterium; assembly: GCA_964343665.1. Classification (GTDB taxonomy): domain Bacteria; phylum Actinomycetota; class Actinomycetes; order Nanopelagicales; family Nanopelagicaceae; genus ZLKRG08. The sequence continues at coordinate 11,607 of CAYFJY010000015.1, forward strand.
CATTATTTAAATCTCGCCGCGCCAACTCTGCTAAGTATTGATTGTATTTAGTTAAATCATCCGCCTCGCCCATTGCACTTGCTCTTGCAGCGTTACGATCGATTCGGTTGCTCTCTTTTCGATCATCTCTCATCCACTGAATGAAAACTGCAGTTAATGCCAGCAAGATTGGAATTTCGCCCATGGCCCAACCAATTGCACCACCTGCATATTGATTCTCTAGCAGATCAAGGCCCATAGGATTTCCAATTGATGTGTAATAACCGCCATCTAACAATGTGGTGGAAGACATCAATGCAATTGAAAAGAATGCATGAATACTCATCGCAGCAAATAGGATAACCATTCGAACCATATTTGGTGGGCGATGAGGATTCGGATCGACACCGACTATCACGTGAAAAAAAACTACGCCCGCCAATAAGAAATGGAGATTCATTGCTAAATGGCCTAAATGACTTCCCATCAAAGTTCCAAACAAGCCTGTGAAATATAAGGCGAATAGTGATCCATCAAAAATCAAGAGTGCGACAATTGGGTTTGTTATGAATTTTGCATAGCCAGAGTGAAGCAGGCGAATCAATATGCTTCTTACACCTTCTTCTTCACCATCCCGACTTCCAGGAAGAGTTCTAAGTGCGAGAGTTATTGGTGCACCTAGCACCAACGGGATTGGAGCAATCATTCCCAAAATCATGTGCTCAACCATGTGATAGGAGAAACCAAAGTGTGCATACACGCCAATGGCGCCATTAATTGCATAATTAACAACAAGAATTCCAAGTACGAATGAGAGAGTACGTCCTATTGGCCAAACATCCCCTCGTTTTTTGAGAATGTGAACGCCTTTTAGATAAAGAAGCAAAGTAATTATCAATAGAGCAAGGACCAACGCATCTGGCTGATATTCGAAGAGCCAGGCCTTTAAATTCGGACTTCCCGGGAAAGAGAGGCCAACAAGTGCCTCCGTCGGATCTATTTCTTCTATACGAGTCGGCGGTGCACTTTTACTCAATAAAGTTCCGATGAAAATAGTCAAGACCATCAGAGAGAATTCGAAGATAAGCAAGCCACTAGATTTACTATATTGACTATTCTTTTTTAATTTTCTTCTAACCACAGCTGCAATGGTGAGAAGTCCCACGGTCAATACGATTTTCTCTATTATTAATATTGCATAACTACTTTTCCATGCCTCTGAAAAATTCATTCTTATCCATGCATTAACTGCACCACTTAAGACAACTGTTATTGCAGCCCAGAAAGCCAAATAACTAAAGCGATTAAGTGCTGTATCTCTATCCAATTCTTTGCAAATTACTATCGCGCCTAATCCTCCAACCCAAAGCGAAAGGGCAATTACGTGGACAATCAATGTTCCAATAGCTAGTAAGTGCGAGCCGCCGGATGCGGAGTGGCTTTCAAATACGGGGGCCGCGATTGCTACTAAAGCAATCACTAAGAGCAGGGAAGAATAAATCACTCTTTTCAAACGATTAGCGGAAAGTGCAACTACGAAGGCTCCTCCACATTGAATTGCAAGAAATTTACCCAAAGATATTTGAGTGATGAAGGAGCGAAGCATGGTCAAATTCAATGCATCACTAAATTTAATCTCTAATATCGAAGCCAAAGTTGCAACTATGAAGAGCGAAGTTGAGATAAACCAGACCCACGCTGAAATGGCCAGTTTCTTGAGAATCCTTGAGTGCTCTTCTCGAATGTTACCTTCCTTATTTTGAGCGAAGAAAGTCAAAGCCAATAAGAATCCAACAACGATTGTTTGTGAAAGCAAATAGATAAATTTGCTGCCAGCGAGAAGAATTTCTAACAATTTAACGCTCGTTATAGAGCTTTCTTCCATAGAGAACTAAACCAATTGCCACCACTATTGCCGCTACGCCAACCAATAAAACGAAAATTGTCGTTCCAAAATTATTTGAAGATTGAACTTGGGTGTCCTTACTTTTAGTCGGTGCAGGAGTAGTGATCTTGTCTGGTGCATTAAAAGTAAAGGTGTAAGAACCGGTCAGCGGAACATCGTTATCAGTTATCAAGGAGTACTCGACTGTGTACGTTCCCTTTTCGGTAAGTGACAATAAACCGATGACTGCGTTATTACCGTCTATAGTCAATGCTCCATCATCTACCCGAGAGCCTTTCGGGTCGGTAACTTTAATTTCGCTTCCCATATCTGCAAGAGGCGATTCCGTGCTCAATGTAATTGCACTTGGAGCGTTATTTAAAATCGCACCACTCACCGGAGAGGTTGAAGTTAAGGAATTTGCAAACGATGGAGAGGCTATGGTGAGCGAAATAACTGCCCCAAATAAGATTGCGATTGGAGTTCTTACAGAACGCATAGACATCCCTTCGATTCGCCTCAATACTCTCACTTCTCTACACTCTGTCGCTAGTCCGAAACATGACTTTTAGTGGGATTCTCTATCAGGAGTATGAAATGCCAACTTACCAATACGAGTGCACCTCGTGCGGCCATCAGTTTGAGCTATTTCAGTCATTCTCAGATGAGCCGATAAATGCCTGCCCAGATTGCAAGGGCGAGGTCAAGAAGATTTATTCAGCAGTTGGAGTCGTATTTAAAGGTTCAGGTTTTTATAAGACAGATTCAGCACCGAAGAAATCTGATTAATTTCCATGATGTGGCGGAACATCGCTTTTGATTTCTGCCTCGCGCTTGGCACGTTCAAGCGCTTCATCAGGATCGATTTCATCTGAAGTTACTTCTGGCCAGAGACTGCTCATGAGGTAATTGTAACTTAATAAGTAACTTAGTAATCAAAACAAATTAGGAGCGAGATGTTCGAGAAGTTAGGTCGATTAGCAGTACGTCGTAGCAAGATAGTTCTTGCGACATTCGTAATTGTCATGTTGGCAGCAGGCGCTATCGGTTTATCGGTCTTCGGAAAATTAGATTCAGGCGGATATTCCGATCCAAATAGTGAATCTATGAAAGTTTGGAATTACTTCAAAGAGAATCTAAAAACCAGAGATGCCGGGGTAATACTCGTAGTCGATGGTAAAGATCGTTCGGTCAACGACCCTGTTGTAGTTGCAGAAGCTCTGGAATTGGAGAAGCAAGTTGCGGCAGTTGATGGAGTAAAAAACACGCTCTCCTACTGGAGTTCTGGTAATCAGCAATCGATGGTCTCTAAGGATGGCAATGCAGCTTATCTCTTGATCTACACAAATTCAGATGACTTTGCCAAAGTAAGTTCAATTGGAAAGAACATACAGAAGAAATTTGACGGTGATTTCAAATCACTTCGAGTCTATGCCAGTGGTGCCGGAGTGATTACTTCAGCAATTAATGGCCGTATCTCGAAGGATCTAGCTCTTGCAGAAACCATTTCGATACCCCTCACTTTCATACTCCTTTTATTTGTCTTTGGAGCGCTCATTGCATCTGCAATGCCTCTCTTCGTCGGAGTCTTTGCGATATTAGGTGCTTTCTTCTTGCTCCTATTAATCACTCACGTCACAACTGTCAGCGTCTTTGCGCTTAATCTCGTGACCGGTATGGGGCTTGGATTAGGAATCGATTACTCGCTCTTAATGGTCAATAGGTTCCGAGAAGAGTTGCATCACGGAAATTCGGTGGAAGATTCAGTAATCACCACAGTCAAAACTGCAGGCAAAACTGTCTTCTATTCCGGATTAACTGTTGCAGTTACATTGGGATCAATGGTTGTCTTCCCACAATCTTTCTTAAAATCTTTTGGTTACGCCGGAGTTAGCGTCGTTCTAATTGCGATTATCAGTGCAATTCTTCCGTTGCCGGCTCTAATGAATTTGCTTGGACATAAGGTAGATAAATTCGTCATCCGCAAATCTGGAATCACTCCAAAATCTGATGGACGTTGGGCTCAAACTGCTCGACTAGTCATGCGCCGCCCCGTTTCTGTAGTTGTGCTCTCACTTCTAATACTTGGTGTGATTGCTGCCCCAATCAAAGATGTGGTTTTCTCTCAGATTGATGCACGAGTTCTGCCAAAGAGCGATAAGGCTGCAATTGCATATGAAGTCTCTTCAAGTCGATTTCCCGGCCAAGAGAGCAGTCCAATTGAGATTCTGATTCCAAATAGTGCGGACAAAGTGTCACAAGATGTACTCAATAAATATGTTGCAGATATTCAAGCTACTCCGGGAATCGTCAGAGTCTTTCCGCAGACAATCGGAAATGACATAAGAATCCAAGCCATTCAATCAATGGGCTCTCGAACTGTTGAGGCGCGACATCTAATTCACGATTTGCGAAAATTAAACTCTCCTAAAGGAACAATGATTGGTGGAGTTGCAGCTGATTTCACAGATTCCCAAGATGGCACTGCAAAAGCACTGCCTTGGGCATTTCTCTGGATAACGATTAGCGTATTAATTCTTATTTTCATTTTCACCGGTTCGGTACTCCTTCCGATAAAAGCGGTACTACTTAATATCCTTTCGCTTGGTGCCACATTAGGTGCGCTAACTTGGATCTTCATCGATGGCAACTTAAAGTGGCTAGTTGGAGATTTCACGGTTACCGGTTCCCTGGATACTGGAACCACAATTCTGGTGGCTGTCGTTGTATTCGGGCTATCAATGGATTACGAACTCTTCTTGCTCTCACGAATTAAAGAAGAGCACTTTGCTGGACATAACAATGTTGAATCGGTAGCAATCGGACTGCAACGCTCTGCTCGAATCATCACTGCAGCAGCGCTCTTGCTAGCAGCAGTGTTCGCATCATTTATGACTAGCGGTGTCACTGCTATCAAGATGATGGGCTTTGGTACTTCATTCGCCGTTCTGTTAGATGCAACGTTGGTTCGCGC
>CAYFJY010000016.1:0-455 GCA_964343665.1 uncultured Actinomycetes bacterium
CCTTCGAATCTTCTACTGGTTATAAAACTCGCCAATTTGAAGATGTAATGGATGAAGTAAAAGGCTTCTTCGAAGTTCATAAGGGACTTGGTACTCATCCGGGTGGAGTTCATATTGAGCTAACTGGTGATGACGTCACTGAGTGCTTGGGTGGTGGAGCGAAGATATCTGCCGAGGATCTCGCAACTCGATATGAAACAGCATGCGATCCGAGATTGAACCATACACAGTCTCTAGAACTCGCCTTTTTAGTTGCGGAGATGTTGCGCGACCGCTAATTTTCGTTACGTGGCGTTGTTATCAAGTACATTCGATTCACCTATCGGTGGTATTAATTTAATATCTGATGGCGCAATTCTTCTAGCCGCAAATTTAAGCACTATGAAGGCAGCGAAAGAATCACTTCATTCTGATTACGCTAACTTTAAGATTGAGTCAGTTAAGAAAATACCTGT
>CAYFJY010000016.1:465-10135 GCA_964343665.1 uncultured Actinomycetes bacterium
GCGTCAGATGTGTATAAGAGACAGCTCTTATTCAGAGCTTGCGCAGCGAGCTGGTTCTCCTGCTGCAGTACGTGCAGCAGGAAGCGCTTGCGCAAAAAATGCAATAGTTTTGGTAGTACCTTGTCATCGAATCGTTAAGACTGGTGGCAATTTAGGAAATTATGCATATGGTTTAAATAAGAAAGAGTGGTTACTGCGCCACGAGGGTGCGCTTTAAAATTTCGCAAGCCTTAGAGACATCCTGATCTGTGAGGTCCATATGGGTTACGAAACGAACAAAATCTAAACCAAGCGCACCGGCGAGAACTCCATTCTCTTTTAATGTTGTTACAAATTGGTTGGCATGGAAAGGATATTTTGACACATCTAGCGCCACGATATTTGTATCAGGCTTTGGTAGTCCACATGCTTCTGCAATCTTTGCCGCATTATCATGATCTTTAATTAATCGCTCAATGTTGTGATCTATTGCGTAATTAGCGGCCGCTGCCAATAAGCCAACTTGTCGCATCCCTGCGCCATAACGTTTTCGCCAGATTCTGGCCTCAGAGATTCGCGCCTTTGAAGATAGGAGCATTGAACCAATAGGTGCTCCTAGCCCTTTAGAGAAACAGACGCTGATTGTGTCAAAATATCTGCCAAATTCCATTAATGGTGTCCCAGATGCAATATGAGCATTCCAAATTCTTGCGCCATCTAGATGCATAGTTAAGTTCATAGATTTTGCACCTTCATGCAATTTCTTTATCTCTGAAATAGATTGCACTGTGCCGCCACCAAAATTATGGGTATCTTCAACTGCAATCGCCTTTGTGGAAACCAAATATGGACCTGCATCAGGATGGGCAAGTTTCAATGCGCTCTCAGCAATCAATCGACCATGAACCGATAACCAAGTTCGAGTCGTAATTCCGCTAAATGCTGCTGCTGCGCCAAGTTCAGCGCGAGCGATATGCGCGGTCTGATCAAGGATTAGCTCCTCGCCAGGGTTTACCAATAATCGAATCCCAAGTTGGTTTGAAAGAGATCCGGTAGGAGTAAAGAGTCCGGCCTCTTTACCGAACATATTTGCAACCTTCTCTTCCAATGCATTTACGGTGGGATCGTCTCCGTAGACATCATCACCCACTGAAGCACTAACCATCTCAGCCAACATTTCTTTTGAAGGTTTGGTCACTGTATCTGAACGGAGATCAATCATTTTTCACCTCGACCTTTGAACTACCTTCATGGAAGACAATTACGTACATAGAGATTACAACCAAGATTCCACCAAATAAAGTGCGCATCGAAAGTACTTCGCCTCCAAGTGTCACTGCGAACAAAGCAGAGAACACAACCTCCATTGTCATAATGACCGCAGCTTTAGTTGAATTAATTATTGCTTGTGACCAAGTCTGCACGATGAATGCAGTGACAGTGCTGACGAGCGCGGTAAAAAGGATAACGCTCCAAGTCTCGGTATCTGGTGGGGTTTCAAGTCCCTCAAATATTGATGCCACGCCAGTAATAATGGAAACAGTTGCAATCTGTACCCATGCAAGTGCCCAGAGATCCCTGCCAGCAGCCCACTTGCTCAAACCAATAATCTGGCCGGTGTAACAGAGCGCGCTGATTAGAACTAACAATTCGCCAATCCCAACCGAGAAGCCTTTTAGAGATAGTAATCCAAGTCCGGTAGTTGCTATTGCAATCGAGATCCAAACGCTACGTCCCAATCTTTGGCCACCAAAGAATTGTTCGAAAAGCGGTGTTGCGACGACATATAAACCAGTGATGAAACCTGTGACTGCCGCACCGGTCATATCTAATCCATATGTCTGTGTAATGAAACCTGCACCAAGAAATGCGCCAGTGATTCCGCCATGTTTGATCAAATCCCAATTTAACTTGCGGATTATCTGTGGATGGATGATCAATAATGCAATTGCTGCAACAGTGAATCTATAGAAAAGAAAGCTATTTACAGCTTGGCGATCTAGTACATTCTTCATGAACACAAAAGAGGCGCCCCATGCGGCTGCCACTAGGAGAAGTAGAGAAGAGGCGATTCTCTCTTTCATCCGCGCAGCTTCTTAAGTAGCGCAACCTCTTTGCCATGCTCTGGTTCTTCACCTGGAGTCTCCAAGATTAGTGGAGCGTTTGCGATTGCTGGATGCACTAACATCTCTTTAAAAGGTTCGACTCCGATATAACCATCACCGATATTTTGATGGCGATCTTTTAAGGCTCCACATACGTCCATTGAATCATTGGCGTGTACTAATTGGAATCTTTCGACTCCAGCGATCTGTATTAGCAAATCAAGAGTTTCTGTCATCCCACCTTTTCTTGAGATGTCATGACCTGCTGCAAAAACGTGACAAGTATCTAGGCAGATTCCAACTTTTGGGTGATATTCAAGCGCTTTCAAATAATTCTCTAAATCATCGAGTTTCTTAACTAGTGATTGGCCTTGGCCTGCTGTTGGTTCGAGTAATAACGATGGAGATTCATCTTGCAGCGCTTCAAGAATCGGCATCATGCCATCATGTATCTGTTTCCAAGCATTTGGAACATGTGCTTCATCAACTGCAGAACCAGTGTGGATTACAACCCCAAGTGCGCCGATATCTCGACCTCTACGAAGCGAATATTCTGTGGATGCCAATGAATTTTTGTATGTGGCTTCAGTAGGAGAACCCAAATTGATAAGAAATGGTGCATGTACGTAGGTAGTGACATCCATAGATTCTGCTTTGGTGCGGAATTCTTCATCGGCAGCTGGGTTGGGTTCTGGCATTGCCCAGCCTCTTGGATTGGACGCAAACACTTGAATTACTTCAGCTTTAATTGTCTCCGCATAGCCAAGAGATCTCTTTGCCATCCCGCCCGATGTCGGTGTGTGTGCCCCAATTCTGGGTGATTTTACTGAAGAGGTAGCAGAGGAAGAACTTTTAGATTTTGGCACGAGCCTTACCCTACAGTGATTGTTACTTTGCTGCCACGAAGGACTTTATTACCAACTTTTGGCGAGATAGCAGTTACTTTCTTTACGCTCTTAACGCCCATTCGCTTGACTTCCACCTTTAATCCAAGAGCGTTAAGTACTGATTTAGCTTTGCTCTCAGTTAATGAATAAACATTTGGAATGAAAACATATGCAGAACCTTTTGAAATTACTAAATTTACTTTAGTTCCCTTTGGATAATCCTTGGCCGCATTTGGATCTTGTGAGATAACGGCACCCATCGGAACAGTTTCGCTATAAGAATATTTAGGTATTACCTTAAATCCAACGTCAACCAGGGTATTTAAAGCCTCTTCGCCGGTCTTGCCGACAAAGTTGGTCATCGGAATCTGTTCGATTCCTTTGCTTACAATTATTCTAATTCCAGCACCACGTTTAACTTCGACTCCGGCTTTTGGATCGGTTTCTATTACATAACCTTTAGGGATCTTGTCATTGAACACCTCTTCAATTACAGGAGTATCAATTGGAATCGAGGTAAGTAATTTGGTGGCGGCTTCCAAAGTTAATTTGGAAAGATTTGGAATTTGGTAGCGTTCTGGCCCTTTAGAAAGCGTTAACTTAACAACACCACCTTCGTCGATTTTCCCCCCACCTTCGGGATCCGTTTGGATGATGATGCCTTTTGCAATTTCTTCGCTATATTCCTGTTTTGTTACCTCGCTAGTTAAACCAAGAGGTTTAAGAACGCGATCTGCCTGCTTGAGTGTTCCACCAATCAAAGATGGAACTGTGACTTTAGAGCCAGGTCCGATCATGGTCCACCAAGCTCCAAATCCAAGTGCGATTGCCAGAAAGATTGCAATTAATCGCACTTTCTTTCTTGAAGGTTTATTGGATTTAGGTTCTCTCTTGATTTCTCGAGTAATCTCTCTGGTTAATTCGTCTTGAACGGGTTGCACCACTTGCGCTTTGCTCTTTGAGCTTTTATTGATTTTTAATGACTTAGGCTCATCAGTTCTTATTGGAAGATCCAGTTCTAAACTCATTTGCTGTTTGGAAGGGTCACTTTTTATTTGTATATTTCGCAGCGCATTAGAGAAAGCGGTTGCATCCTTAGGGCGATCATCAGGATTTCGACTTGTTGAAGCAAAGATCAATTCATCAAGTTCCGTCGGAATCTTTATGGTCTTGTTATTTGACTCTGAATTCATAATGGTGCTGACGCGAGGTATATCTTCGTTCACATGTTTATATGCGATTTGAATAGGAGAATCGCTTAGGTGTGGCCTTCTACCCGTTAGCATTTCGAAAGCCATGACTCCGATCGAATAAATATCACTTCTGGCATCAGAAATCCCGCGTTGCACTTGTTCGGGTGAGAGATATGAGACGCTGCCTAATATCACGCTTGCTTCGGCGGTCATGGTTTGTCCTAAATTCGCGCCTCGCGCTAAACCAAAGTCTGCGATTTTTATTCGCCCATCATTTGAAATCAATATGTTTTCAGGTTTGATATCTCGATGAACAATTCCAATTTGATGTGCAGCGGCTAAAGCGCTAGCAATAGGGGAAAGATAGTTAATAGTTTCATTAACCGTGAATGTTCCTTTGGTTGCAATCAGTTCACGGAGAGTTTTACCTTCCACCAATTCCATCACCAAAAAGACCGCTGGAATTCCTGATTGATTCCATCCTTGATCCATCACATTTACGATATTTGGATGGGATAAAGATGCGGCAGCTTTTGCCTCTCTTATGAATCGAGAGATAAATTCTTCATCTTGAGCTAAGTGAGGGTGCATTACCTTGACCGCCACTTTGCGATCTAATCGGGTATCGAGACCTTCATAAATTGTTCCCATTCCGCCATTGGCGATTACCCTAATGAGTTCATAGCGACTATCAATTAACTGGCCACTTAGATCACTCACGTGCTGAATTTTAGGAGGTGGTGATTATGAAATCCGCGAAATCGCGGGTGCGTTCTGCCTCAAAGTGCTTCGCTTCACTCTCTTTGAAGCGCTTCATATGCTCTGCTATCTCATAACCATCTCGCTCGAGCACGCGTTTTATTCCAACTTCATCGTCTACCTCTACCCAGTAGAGCTTGCTGGCAAAGCCTCTAATCGCGCTCTGGCCTGCGCCGACCCCTTCGATAATCAAAAAATCGGCTGGCTTGATAATTTTTACTGAGTCGTAACGATTCTCCTTCCAATTGAAAATCGGCAACTCAAATTGTTCTCCATTTATGAAATCTTCCACCAAATCGCTAAGCAGTTTTGTCAGAGAAGGACCAAGTGCATCATCCCAACCGTTGTAAATTGAATCTAAATGGATGATTTCGCAATTAAGTTCAGCTTGAATTTTGAGTGAGAGCGTTGACTTTCCAGCTCCTGCTGGCCCATCTATAAGGATGATTTGTGGATTCGAAGCCATCTGACCCAACCGAGTACTGCAATTCCAGTAAACATTAAATATAACAATGCAGTAAACCAATATTTGAGCAACGCATATTCAACGGTTGCAAGAGCATCAACTGCGAACCAAAGTGGCCAATTTTCATATTTTTCATAGACCATGATCACCTGTGCCACAAAAGATCCAAGAAATATCAAAGCATCAGTCCTGTAAGCGGCTGCACCGATACTGTGAAGCCAAGGAGTGAAGATCAGCCATGCAATTATCAAACCAACTAACCAGAGCGTGCGATCTTTAGAAGTTAATTTTCCCGGTTTGGCGCCTTTTGGGCCCCAACCAAACCAACCCCAAATTCCTGCGATGATGAAAACAATTTGAAGTAGAGCAGAAGCGAATAAATTAACTTGCCAGAAGAAGATTCCGTATAAGGCGCTAGATAGAACCCACCAAGGCCAAGTAACTCTCTTTGTAGTTGTTCCATACCAGACACCAATGAAACTAGTCAGTGCTGCAATAAATTCAAGATAAGAGACTTCATAGCCCCAAGCGGTGAAAAAGGTTGCCATTTTTTCCTCCCTGGTTCGCATTATCGAACCGGTAATGCGGTCGACCTGAGAAAGGTCCTCTCAGCCAACTTTTGGCTCCCGCGTAAGATGAATTTTAGCCTAATTTTGAATTTAATTTGGAATAGAGAAGAAGTTTTTAGAAAGAGCGCTTGGTTACGAGTTCAACCATCTCAGAGAGCAACTTCTTTCCGATTGGATTAAGTTCATCTCTTTCAATTGAATCAAGTGCGATTTCTGAGAGTTTCTCTATTAGATCTTCGATATGTGCAACGGCGCCACTAGTTATAAGTGCATCTCGCAAAGTTGATATCTCATGCTCATTTAGTTCCTTGCCAAGCTTCTCTATGAGCAGGGTTTTAATATTTGAATCGCCATATTCGTATGCATATGAAACAAGTGCAGTTCGCTTACCTTCACGTAAATCATCACCTGCAGGCTTACCGGTTTCAATTGGGTCACCAAATACCCCAAGAAGGTCATCTCTAAGTTGAAACGCTTCTCCGAGGGGCAAGCCGTACTCGGAATAAATACTTAGATATACGGCCAGCTTTTCTTTATTCGAGTCAGGATGTGCCAATGCAGCCCCAAAATGAAGCGGTCTTTCAATGCTGTACTTACCAGATTTATATCTTGCGATTTTAAGAGCGCGTTCGATACTGAATGAATTTTGTGTTTGTTCGAATATATCTAGAAATTGTCCAGCCATTAATTCAGTTCGCATTAGGTCATGAATAGGATTTACTGCTGCCTGAGCATTCTGAGAGATACCCGAATCATGTAAAGCTTGTTCGTTCCAACTTAAAGCCATATCACCAATTAATATTGCAGCAGAGCTACCAAAATTCGCCCCATTCAAAACTTCAAATTGTTTATGAATTGATGGCTTACCACGTCTAGTGTCGGAACCATCCATTAAATCATCATGGATTAGCGCGCAAGCTTGTAGAAATTCAAGAGCTGCAGCAGCCGAATAAATCTCATCAGAAAGTTGACCATTTGCACTTACAAATCCCAACAGGGCAAAGATAGGTCTGAATCGCTTTCCTTCAGATAAGAAATCTCTAATGGAATCGGCAACTGGTATAAGTTGTGGATCTATCTCGATTAATTGGCCCGTGTAACGATCAAGAGAGGAGGTTAGAGCCCGATTGACTTCGACTTTGAAATTCTCAATGTTCATGGCTAGGGCGATTCTTTATCCCACGGACTGCATTTGCAAGTAACTCTCCGCAAATTCCTGCATGCGCAAGAGTATCCAAATGTTTAACCTTAAATCTATTCTTATTAGAAGTACGAATTCGAGTGAGTAATTGATTATCAGCACTCCCGGTAATGCCACCTCGAATTTGGTCTATAACTGAATATTGATCATAGTCACTCAATGTGAGATCCCCGGTCATAACAAGAGAATACTTGCCGTTCGCTAATTTAGTTGCGTAAATATCTGTAGTTTGTTCTCTTCCGAAATAGATGGATCTAACGGGTATTTCACCCGGATATTTATCTATTCCTATAAGTCTCCGTGATGGGACGTTATGAACTTCAGTGGAATCAATATAGAAATCGAAATTCGTTACCCCTTCAAAGTTAGTTCCAAGTAGTGAGGCCCTCTCCTCAATAGCTTTTAATAGCGCTCCCGTTCCACCTGTAATCTGCCAAATTCCGAAGCTCTCCTCAACGAATGCAACTAGATGCGACCATTTGTAGATTCCGGCTGGATATCCAAGGTAAGTTGCATAATGTCCAAGAATTGCTTGCAGATAAGGATGCTTCAATCGTGGAGTTCTTAATCGAATGTAAGTTGGCAAATTAGCCCGCAGATAAGAGAATTCACATTCAACGTAATTCTCTCTTAAGCCACCCCAGAGATAATCAGCCTCTTTTAGAAGTGCATCCCATTCTTTTGCCGCCTCTTTTCCAAGTTTCTGCTCAATCTCTGCAAGGCGTTCGTTTCGAGATAAATTTGCAAATTCAATCTTCAAATCGGGGAAATGAAATACAAAAGCTGGCTCTGTAGGTTTTACTTCAAGTTCTTGACCAAAATGCTTGCCAGTCTTTTGAAAGAAATCGCGGAAGACTGCTGGCAGGGTAAATAATGGAGCGTTATCAAATTCAAAATCCTCAATTTTTGTATTGCCTGTAATTCGACCATTTACAAAAGTTTCGTATCCAAACTTTCCAAGTCGAGCAGCAGCAGTCAAAGCTGCAATGCCAGTGCCTTCGAAGTAGACCCGTTTGCCTGCTTTACCGGAAGCGACTTGCTGCGATTTATTCAATTTAAGGTTGACCCAGATATCTGGAGGATAGATATGGAATGAGAAGGGCACCGAAGGCAAGTCCGCCTAAGAGAGCAGTTCCAGGTTTATCGAAGTAGAAGATATTTGCAACCATGTTGTAGAACCAGGTCCAAACGAGAAAGATGTCAATAGAAGTTAACCCAGCACTAATCTTACGTCGGTCCTTTGGCAGGATTAGATTTGCAAGTCCGAAGAAAACTACGCCAACAAATAACCAGCCAACTAAATTTGCAAGTGGGATATGAGTCTGAAATGGAATATGAGAACCATTGAAATCCCAAGTTTTGAATCCATTTGCCACTAATAGTTGATCAAAGAAGAGGGCATAGGCGGTTATTGCGCCTGCTCCGCTTATGAAAACCCAATGAGGAGCAACCCTTCGAGCCATAATCAGTAGTGGATGTGCTGTGGCAAGCCAAATAACCAATACCAAAAGCGGAACGCCATAAAAGGTTGCTCCTAGGTTCTTATATTGCAAATTCCCAAATGGCCAAGCGGTATTAATTGATGTCACCTCAATTATTGTGGCCAAAATTAAAGTGAAGGAGAGATAACTCCAGAAGTATCGTTTAGCATAAGCAAGTTGGGCGTGTGAGAGTGAGAAAACAGCAGAGAATATTGCGGATGCCAAAATAAATTTTGATTCTCTTGCATACAGAAAAATTATTTGGCAGAGAATGCTTAAAATCAAAGCAGTATAAAGAAATCTCTCTGCTGCTATTGAAACTCGCCCACGTCGATTACGTCCAGGATTGTAATTTCGAATCGACATTATTCGCCCACGACCATAGGAAGCGCTCCAGTTACCTTTTGAAGTTCTGCGAAAGTAGATGGGAAGACTGCGTGAGGATGGCCACCTGCCGCCCAAATTTCTTGATAATCATTTAGTGCTTCATCGATATAAATATGGTTGATAGTTGTAGACCAACCAATCGGACTTACGCCGCCTACCGAAAAACCACTTAGTTCTTTGACGTAATTAGCATCTGCACGATCCAAATGTGAAACACCTAGAGTTCGCGCCACCAATTCAGTATCAACTCTATGGCGACCACTGGTGATCAAAAGAATTGGGGAACCATCAGGAAGTCGGAAAATCAGTGAAGAAGCAATCTGACCGACTTGGATATTCAGAGCGTTAGCGGCATCCTGTGCCGTGCGCGCAGTATCTGCCAATACATGCACTTTTCCCATTTGATTTGCGGCAAGAATTTCAGAGACGCGTTTTACTGGTCCACGATCTAGAACGCCATCCATCGGATAATTATATTAATTTATATTAAGGTGATTCCCGTGACTGAGATGGAAATCGCTGGACGTGTGAGTAAAAGAGCTCGCAATCATCTTTGGGCGACCTTTTTCGTCATGGGAATAAGTTCGATGGCTTGGGTTCCAAGAATCCCAGAAATTAAAGAGCCATTGGGTTTGAGAGATGG
>CAYFJY010000016.1:10145-15752 GCA_964343665.1 uncultured Actinomycetes bacterium
TAAGAATTTTGCACGTATCTGCGCATTAGTGATGCCCATTGGGGTATTCATAATGGGTAGCGCAGAGAATGTATGGGAATTAATAATCGGTTTATTTGTTACTGGATTATCTTTCTCAGCGCTTGATGTAGCGGCAAACGTTCAGGCAATGGCTATCGAGAAGCTATCCAAAGCAAGATATATGTCTTCATTCCATGCAATGTGGAGCATCGGCGCCTTCGCGGTGACTTTATTAGGTGGTGTGGTTGCAAGACTCATAACGCCGCAGGAACATTTGAAGATTTTGGCTACCTCTTCGCTCCTTCTTTATTTCATCACGATTAGTGGATTACTACCTGGGGATTTAGATGGGCATAGGGGAGAGAAGCACGAAGTAACTTCTGCGAAAGTTCCATTCTTCTCAAAAGAGACTCTGCCGCTTTGGGCACTTGGAATTGGATTGATGGCTTCATTTATCCCTGAAGCAGGAATTTATGATTGGAGTGGAATCCTCCTGAAAGATCATATGGGCATTGGCAAAGGCGTTACCGCAGTGGCTGCAACTTGCTATTCATTAGGAATGATTATTAGTCGATTCTTGGGCGATCGTTGGTTTGAGAAGTGGGGACACCAAAAGACAGTTAAATATGGTGGATATATAGGTGGCTACTCCATAGCTATCGGACTTGTAATTGCAATCCCTTTAGCAAATGTAAATAAGTTATTAGCTGTTTCAATTTTGAGTATATGTTTTGCAATTGCTGGAGTTTGCATGGGACCGCTCTTTCCGGCATTTAATTTAGCCGCAATGAGCGTTCCAGGAATTGCTCCCTCTGTCGGCATGGCTCGCGTTGCTCTAATTGCTATCGCATCAAATTTCTTTGGACCTGCGCTAATTGGTGGAATATCAGAGGTTACAACTCTTCCAGTTTCCTTCGCGTTATTAGCTGCGCTACTTCTATTAGTCGGAAGACAGTCGCGATATGTAAAGGTAAAAGCGATTAAATAATCCTAATTAAGCCAAGTTTCGATAAGAGTAAATGTGGCTATAGTAAATAAAAGTGCGGCAAAGCTCCTTCTAAGTATCACCGGATTCGTTTTAGTTGATCTCTTGCCTGCGATACTTCCAATTAAAACTGCACTTGATCCCATAAAAAGTGGAATCTTCCAATTTATCTCGCCCCAAGAACTTTGATGCGCAAGAAGCGCGATTGCGCTATTTAAAATGATAATCAACAGCGAAGTCCCAGCAGCTTTATTTTGCGCGACATTAAATCCCAGTACTAGCGCAGGGATCGCAAGGAAGCCTCCGCCAATTCCGAATAGACCTGTCATCGATCCAATTACTAATGAGAGCGCTATCAATTGCAAGAATGGGACCGGCCGCTCTGGCGCCTCAATTGGTTTTTGCAACATCGTAATTCCAGCAAATGTGATTACTAGACAGAATCCCGTTATAAGTACATCATCAGATAGGCGCGATGCGATCTGGGCAGAGGCGATATTTGCAATCGAACCGATTCCGCAAATTATTAGGGCCTCTCGGAATAGAACCTCGCCACTTTTAATTCTTGGATAGAGCCCTGAAGAGGCAGCGACTATAACGACTGCAAGGGCAGCGACTGATGCTTGGTGTGGTGCATAGTTAAAACCGTAAACCAGAATCGGCACCGAAAGCATCGCTCCACCTGCGCCTACAAAACCAAGCACTGAACCGATTGCTACTCCAGCAAGTAGCGCTCCGAGAATTTCCACGCCATAATCATTTCAGACAGCTATCGATATTGGGTTGTAATTGATAAAAGAAAACACCCCTCTTAAATAAAGAGGGGTGTTTCTAATTAATATAGTTGTTAATATTTTTAATTTTAAATGTTAGAAGAATGACTTAGTGATGTTAATACCAAGTTCTGCTCCACCTGAAACAAGCGCATAAATGATTAGCGCTGCACCAGCTAGAGATAGATCCTTCCAGAACGCTACAGTCTCATTCATCTTTGCAGTCGCATCTGTTTCTTTCCAGAATGCATGCATCAAGAACGCTGTTGGTACTAGGAAGATTGCGAGTAGTAGAGCACCGAGATCAGCGTAGATGCCAAGCGCTACGAACACACCGCCAACTAGGATCATTAAGCCTGAAACAATTACTGAAAGCTTTGCCGCAGGTACCTTCTTGTACTTTGCGTAGCCTGTCATTGCATCAAGCTTGGTCAAGTGATTGATACCTGAGCTGATGAAAAGTAGTGCGAATAGGACCTGGCCGATTGCTAGAACTGCTGTCAATTGAAACTCCTTAGTAGTTGGGCCTTACCCGAGTAGGGTAGGGATAGTTGAAACTTCAATCAAATTACCGCTCGGTACGGGCGTGTCTTGCGCAATGTCGGGGGTTGGGGCTAGATTTCGAACAAATGTTCGAATTACCAGTAACCACCGACGGAAGTACCCCCATTGAATTCACCTTCCGTGGAAAACGCTTCCGCATCCACAACATCCTTAGCCGTTGGTGTGAGGCAGGTGGTTGGTGGAATCGGATTAGCGATGGGGTCTATCGACCAGACGACCTACGCAACCTACACAACCTAAACGGTCTACCAGATGATAACTCTCGCGCAATCTGGCGCGTTGAGGCTGCGCCAATCGGTGCAGTTACAACTTTCGAATTAGAGCGAGATGAAGCGACCGGTAAGTGGTTGATCAGAGTTGTTTAATTCAACACCGGGTTCATCATTCATACACCTTAATTGCGCCTCTGCATTTTCATTTAAATATGGCACCGCACAACCTCGCAATCTAATCGCTAGAGCCGCAGAATTTGGCGCACCAGCTCTTGCAATCACCGATCGCGATTCATTGGCTGGCGTGATTCGCTTTGTTCAAGCTGCTAAAGATTTTGGAGTTGCGCCGATAGTCGGAGTAAATCTCCAGCTAGATAAATCGCCGCAATATCGCGTGACGCTACTTGCTCAATCAGATGGTGGATGGCGCTCGCTATGCAGATTAATGAGCGCACTACGGTTAGATCGCAATGGGCCAACTCTAGACTTAGAGAAGATTAAAAATTTAGCTGAATACACAAATAATTTAATACTGCTACATGGTCCTGAATCTGAGATTGCGAATTTAATTAGCAGACATCGTCCAGATCAGGCGCTTGATTTATTTAATAAATATCGACCTTACTTCGCAGATTCAATCATCGAATGTACCTCTCATTTAGTAGCAGGCGATCAACCAAGATCTACCGCGCATGCTGCGCGAATGTTGGGCTTTGCACGCGACCATGACCTACCAGCGTTAATCACCAATGCAATTCGCATGTTAGATGCAATCGATGGGCCAATCGCAGATATCTTGGATTCTGCGCGCAAATTAGTGCCATTACATCCAAGGCATGTTGAAAGGAAGAATAATGAGGCTTATTTAAAAGATAGCGCTTCCATGCATTCTTTAGCCGATGAGATCGCCCGCGCCGCTGGAGAGCGAAACGGTAGAGCGCTACTTCGCACCACCCAAAGAATCGCCGAGCGTTGTATCTTGTCACCAAATGAATTTGGCCTTGGCGGAATTGAGCTACCTGAACCAGAGGTAGTCGGCGTCAGTAATTACAAAGAGATGCGTTCGCTCTTAAGAACTAGGTGCGAATCAGGCCTTAATTGGCGCTATTCCAGTAGTAGCGACTTAGCAAAAGCTCGCGCCAGATTAGATGACGAATTGGCAACGGTGGCGATGCTTGGATACGAGAGCTATTTTCTAACAGTCGCAGATGTTTCAGATATGGCACGTAACGCAGGTATTCGCGTTGCGGCTAGAGGCAGCGGTGCAGGTTCTTTAATCTGTCATTTACTCGGAATCTCTGGCGTGGATCCAATTCGCTATGGCTTATTGATGGAACGCTTCTGTTCGCCACTTCGTCGCGCACTTCCCGATATAGATATAGATGTCGAATCAGCTCGAAGGTTAGAGATTTACGATTTAGTTTTTAAGAAGTATCAACATCGAACAGCCACTGTGGCGATGCTAGATACATACAGAGCGCGCCATGCAATTCGCGATACTGGCGCAGCTCTCGGAATGTCTCAATCCGAAATAGACCTGATTGCTAAAAGCCTGCCACATATTCGTGCGCGCAATATCTCGAAAGCGCTCGCAAGCCTGCCAGAACTACGTAATTTAAATATAAATACACCACTTGCTGCGATGGCTATCAAATTAGCAGAACGCTTAGATGGTTTACCACGTAATCTTGCGATGCATCCATGCGCGGTCGTATTAAGCAATAGCACGCTGCCAGATCGCGCACCAATGCTCATAAACGCAAGTGGATATTCAATGGTCGAATTCGATAAAGATGATGTCGAATCAATCGGTCTTTTAACATTAGATATCTTGGGAGTTCGGATGCAATCTGCGATTGCATATGCCATAAATGAGATTGAAAGAACCGAAAGAGATGCTGTAGATATTGATTCGGTACCACTTGATGACGAGGCGACCTATAAATTGATTCAAACTACAAAGACAATCGGGCTATTTCAAATTGAATCTCCAGGACAACGAGAATTGGTAGGCAAACTACAGCCAAATTGCTTCGAAGATTTGATCATTGATATCTCGCTCTTTCGGCCAGGACCGGTAAAGAGCGACATGATCACTCCATTCTTAAATGCGCGCCACGGCTTTAGCCAAGCTAAGTTAATTCACCCTGATTTACATAGCGTCCTTGCGCAGACCGAAGGGGTAGTCGTATTTCACGAGCAGGTCATTCAGATCATCTCGATAATGGCGCAGATTTCATATGCAGAAGCTGACGAGAAACGGCGAGCTCTTGGTGATTTCTCCAAACAACAGCAGATATGCGATTGGTTCTATGAACGAAGCGCGCGTTATCCAAAGGCAGTAGTAGATGAGATCTGGCAGGTACTTCGCGCATTCGCATCTTTCGGCTTCTGTAAAGCGCATGCAGCTGCATTTGCCCTGCCAACATATCAATCTGCCTGGCTCAAGACCCATCATCCTGCAGCATTTATCGCAGGTTTATTGACGCATGATCCAGGCATGTACCCCAAGCGTTTGATATTGGATGAGGCGCGCCAAATGGGAATCAAGGTATTGCCTCTCGATGTGAATAAATCAGATATCACTTACAGAGTTGAATCCACTTCAGAAAACGAACCCGATGGGATCCGCTTAGCTCTTAGTGATTTATCTGGAATATCTGAGCACGAATCGCTAAATATCGTAAAGGCTCAGCCATATTTGGATCTAACTGATTTCGTCCGTCGCTCTGGCGCGAGCTATCCAACTACCGAGAGATTAATCATGATTGGCGCATTCGATTCATTACATCAAATCAATCGCCGTGATTTAGCTCTACATTTAGCAGATATCAACAATTCACCGGCGTCATCTATGGTTGCAAACAGTAAATCTATAAATAAATCCAATAATCATTTA
Organism: uncultured Actinomycetes bacterium; assembly: GCA_964343665.1. GTDB lineage: Bacteria > Actinomycetota > Actinomycetes > Nanopelagicales > Nanopelagicaceae > ZLKRG08. The sequence goes on from CAYFJY010000016.1 coordinate 15,579, forward strand.
ACCGCAATAGCCACACAGATGACCTTTGGATTTAAAGCGCCAGATCTAAAGCCAAGCGGCCTACCAGATTTAACCCATACCGAAAAGGTGCTTACCGAAGTAGAGCATCTTGGTATGGAGGTCTCATCGCACTTATTAGAATTTTACGGCAGCTTTTTAAATAAGATCGGCGCT
>CAYFJY010000017.1:0-14483 GCA_964343665.1 uncultured Actinomycetes bacterium
ATTCCAACTGCGGCGCTTTCAATCGCAACCTTCTCTGGAGTCGCACTCTTCTTGGCATCAGTTAAAGCTGACTTGGGTTCAAATCAAAGTGTCAGCCATGTTTATTTCGGTACCGATACTCACTCAATCGGTTTATTTCTAGGTTCAGCACTTGCAGTTAGCTGGATTCCGCAGAATTTGAGAATGAACATCGAGAGAAGAGCTCAAGATTTCATCGATTTCATCGGGGTCTTCGGTCTAATTGGAATTCTTGCCTCATTCTTATTTATTCAAGAGGCGGATCCGACTGCTTATCGAATCGCGTTTCCCTTAGTTGGAATCTTCGTCAGCGCGATAATCATGTCAATAGTTCATCCGGCTTCTCGCTTCGCACCTCTATTGCAGAATCCTTTCTTAGTTTGGATAGGAGAACGTTCCTATGCAATTTATCTATGGCACTGGATTGTCTTTCAATTAACCAGACCAGCTCAAGATATAACTGGATCACCATGGGCGCTTTACGCATTTCGAATCTTGGTGGTCTTTGCGTTAGCTGATATTTCCCAACGCTGGATTGAGATTCCGGTGCGAAATGGAGCCATTTCAAATTGGGTCCGCGGAATGAAATATCGAACTAAAGAGGTCCAAAGGCGCCAGAAGGCTACCGCTGGGATAGTTGCACTAGCCCTACTTTCAACAATTGCGATAGTTAGTAGCAATGCGATCGAAATCTCTAGCAAGAATCAACAAGTTGTGAAAGATATGTTCAAAGAGAATCAGGTAGCGACCATCAGCCAAGTTTCAGGTTTATGGGTTATAGGTGATTCTGTGATCCTCGGCATCAGGAATGATTTAGAGGCTAAATCTCATATTGGATTGATCAATGCGCGAGTTGGCCGGCAAGCGGCGGAGTTGCTCAAGGTTATCAAGCATGACAAAGCCAGAATGGCTGGTAGTAAGACCATCATTGATCTTGGTAATAATAATCGCCTGACTCGTGAAGAGGTCAGTGCGATATTTGAAGAGTTAAAGGATCAACCTTTAGTTATTGTTGTAAATACCGCAGTGCCACGTGGCTGGCGAGATGCCAATAATCAATTAATCAATGAAGAGGCTTTGAAGTATTCAAATATTAAAGTTGTGGATTGGTTCCAAAAATCAGAAAACCATCCGGAGTATTTCGCTCCGGATGGTGTTCATCTAATTCCTGCTGGAATTACAGCATATGTTGCTGCAATAAGTGATTACTTGTATTGACCTGGAAGCCCGAAGACCTTTCCTTCTGCCTTCTGGCCATCTGTATATACTGCTGAAATCTTGAAAGAGGTCCATCCGTTTGTATCACTTTTTGTGATGTCGTACTTAGTGACATCGGTACCCACGGTTGCAACTTCATTCCATGTTCCACCATTTGCACGGAATTCAACGCTATAACCTTTAAGTCCATCTGCTGCGGTTGTAGCGTTCCAGAAAATTGTCGCACCATCTGCATTGTATTTTGCAACGATTCCAAGTGGAGCGGCAGTTGTTGAAACTGTGGTTGCACTTGCAGACTCTGAAGTAGATGCCGATGCTGATGCTGCCGGTGTAGCGCTCTCTTCGGCCTTTGGAGTATCTGAACTTGTTGAGCCTTTAGAAAGAACAATTGCGCCCAAAGCTAAGAGTCCAACAACTACTGCAAGAACAACACGATTTGATCCGCCTTCTTTTTTAGCAGGTGCTGCTGGTTTTGGTGCGACAGCTGCTACTGGCTTTGAATCAATAACTTTTGGCGCAGTGCGTGATCCAGAAACTGGAACTGGTGGTACAACAACCTTCGAAGCAACAGATTTCTTCGCAACTGACTTCTTGACTGACTTTTTAGCAGGAGCTTTCTTAGCAACCTTCTTCACTGCAGCTTTCTTGGTCGCCTTCTTAGCAACCTTCTTTACTGCCTTTTTAGCAGGCGCCTTCTTAGCGGCCTTCTTTGCGACTTTCTTTGTAGCCACTTCTTCTCCTAAATTTTCCTAATAGAAATTCTGTGGGGGAATTACCAGGGAATTTTACCTGATTTCCTTAATTAATTATAAAGGGCGCTATTGCTCGAAGTGCGATGCCTCTATGGCTAATTGCATCTTTCTCCTCTGCCGAGAGCTGTGCAGAGGAGCGATTTAATCCCTCTGGCTGAAAGAGTGGGTCATAACCAAATCCACCCGTGCCTTTAACCTCATGAAGGATCTTTCCATAAAAACGTCCCTCTTCTACTCGTTCGAAACCATCCGGGCGTACAAATGCGGCAACGCAAACGAAGTAGGCGGATCGCTTCTCGTCAGGAACATCAGCAAGTTCTTTTAGAAGTTTTGCATTATTCGCTGCATCTCCTTCACCAGAATATCTCGCAGAGTAAATTCCGGGAGCTCCATTTAGAGCATCAACACAAATACCGCTGTCATCAGCCAACGCAGGCAATCCCGTAGTTTTGCAGATAGTTCTCGCCTTCAATAGCGAATTCTCTTCAAATGTTTTGCCTGTCTCTTCGACATCACCAATCTCCGGGAATTCATCTAAGCCCACTACCAATAAATTCTCAGCACCAAATTCTTCGAGGATTCTGCGAAACTCGATTACTTTACCTGGATTCTTAGTAGCTAAAACTAATTTCATTGAAGTGATTTGACTTGCAACTCAGCAAGTTCAGCACAACCTGAAAGTGCTAAATCCAACAAAGAATCAAGAAGCGCTCTTTCAAATGGCTCGCCCTCGGCTGTCCCTTGAACCTCTATGAACTTTCCTGAACCTGAAATAACCACATTCATATCTGTCTCTGCTCGAACATCCTCTTCATAGCAGAGATCTAACATAGTTTCTCCATTAATAATGCCGACGCTTACGGCAGATACCGAATCCTTTAATACCTTTGCATCTGCCTTTACGTGCCCATTTTTTTTCGCCCAATCAATTGCATCAACCAAAGCAACATAAGCACCTGTGATTGCAGCGGTACGAGTTCCGCCATCGGCTTGGAGAACATCACAATCTAGGACAATTGTGTTCTCGCCAAGTGATTCATTATCAATAATTGCACGTAAAGATCTGCCAATTAATCTGGAGATTTCTTGGGTTCGTCCACCTAATTTCCCTTTTACACTCTCGCGATCAGAACGAGTATGAGTTGCTCGAGGCAACATTGAATATTCAGAAGTTACCCAGCCTTTACCTGAATCTTTCAACCAGCGAGGAACACCCGGAGTAAAGGAAGCGACGCAAAGTACCCTTGTATTTCCAAATTCGACAATTACCGATCCTTCAGCATTATTTAACCAATTACGAGTGAACTTAATTTCGCGTAATTGATTGTTTGCTCTACCGTCGTTTCTTGGCATCCGTACTCCTGTTATAGATCCTGATGTTTTACTTTGGTGACTTCTGGTCCCAAGAATCTTCGGGCCAAAAATTCGAATTGATGGGCATCCCCGGTGGCCAAGAACTCATGTGATGGTGCGGTCGTAGATGGCTCTCTAAGTAAGTTATTCTCAACTAAAACTCGGTACAAATCTTTTGCCGTCTCTTCTGCAGAGGAAACTAATGTGACGCCTTGACCCATCACATATGAGATAACGCCAGTTAATAATGGATAGTGCGTACAACCCAGCACCAAAGTATCTATATTCGCATCCTGCATTGGTTTTAAATATTCCCTAGCTATTGCCGTTATCTCTGGTCCAGTGGTCTCGCCTCGTTCAACATATTCGACAAAACGTGGACATGCTTTGGATGTTATTTGTAACTGCGGCGCAGCAGCAAATGCATCTAAATAAGATTTAGATTCGATTGTGGCGTTGGTGCCGATTACGCCAATTTTGCCGCTACGAGTCGCTGCAACTGCACGTCTTGCTGCTGGTTGAATCACTTCAATTACTGGAATCGAATACTTCTCACGGGCATCTCTTAACATCGCAGAGCTCGCCGTATTGCAAGCAATCACGATTGCTTTACATCCTCGTTGCACTAAAAAATCAAGTATCTCTAGAGAGAATTCCCTTACTTCAGCAAGTTTGCGTGGACCATAAGGTCCACGAGCAGTATCGCCGATGTAAATCGTAGATTCGTTTGGTAATTGATCAATAATTGCTCTAGCGACTGTAAGTCCGCCTACACCAGAATCAAATATGCCAATAGGGGCGGAACTGTTACTCACGCCGGAAATTCTATTAGACCTTTAGATACTTACGAAGTGTGAGCGTAGATGCAACGATTGAAACCAATAATCCGGTGAGCAATAGCCAACCAGAGGCAATCCAAACTTGGCCCCAACCAAAGAATTTAGTGAAGGTAAGTAATGGCGCAATCTTCGTATCAATTACCTGTTTGATTCCAGCTAACAATCCAGTGGCCAAAATCCACCCAACAAAAGCTGAGAAAACGCCTTCAAGTAAGAAAGGAAGTTGAATTGACCAAGAAGTCGCTCCAACTAATTTCATTACATTTGTCTCACGACGACGATTAAAAGCTGCAATCCTCAATGTATTGCTTATTAAAAGAGCAGCAGTTAAAACTGAGGCTAGTCCAACTGCGAGCGCTCCATCACGAAGTACATTTAATAATTTGAAGAACTTATCCAAGATGGTTCGTTGATCTTGCACAACATCAACGCCTGGTCTTCCAGTAAATGCAGATACTACAACCCCGTATTGAGTCGGATCTTTCAACTTAACTCGGAAGGACTCCGGTAATTGATCAGCAGTAACATTTTGTGAGATGGCAGAACCCTTGAACCGCTCTTGGAAATGAGCAAATGCCTCTGCTTGTGATTCGTAATAAACCTTCTGCACGACTGGAAGCGCCTTCAAATCTTGCTGAATTGAAAGACGTTGATCTGCCGTTACAACGCCTGATGAACAGGTTGGAGATTCAGACAGTGAGCTGCAGAGGAAAACTGAAACTTCGATTTTGTCGTACCAATAATCCTTCATGGCACGAACTTGAGCGTTAGATAGAAGACCAATTCCAAGAAGGCTAAGTGATATTGCTGTGGTGACCATAACTGCAAAGGTCATCGTTGCATTTCGGCGAAGACCAATACCAACTTCGCTTGCGATAAATTTTGCGCGCATTTGATTACCCCGTATATCCGTACACGCCACGCACTTGGTCTCTAACCACGTAACCTCTATCCAATTCGATAACTCGCTTTCGCATTTGATCTACGATGCCGGAATCATGTGTGGCCATCAGCACCGTGGTTCCCTCTCGATTGATTCGATCTAATAACTTCATGATTCCTATAGAGGTTGCGGGATCTAGGTTTCCCGTAGGTTCATCTGCAATCAAAATAGGTGGTTTTGTCACATATGCACGAGCAATCGCAACTCTCTGCTGCTCTCCTCCAGAGATTTCAGATGGCTTTCGATCGCCTTTATCTTCAAGTCCCACCAATTCAAGTACCTCAGGGACTTCGCGATTAATCTCTTTCTGCGAATGCCCAAGCACATGAAGAGCAAAGGCAACATTCTCCGTTATTGTTTTATTTGGTAACAATCTAAAATCTTGGAAAACGGTTCCAACCTGTCGGCGAAGTTCTGGAACTTTATGGTTTGGCAATGTATTTAAGTCTTTGCCTGCCACATGAATAGTTCCGGTTGTTGGACGCTCTTCTCGTAAAACTAATCTCAAGAAAGTCGACTTACCTGAACCTGAAAGTCCAACCAGAAATACAAATTCACCTTTGGTGATCTCAAGATTTACATTATCTAGAGCAGGTCGCTCTTGGCCAGGATAAATCTTGCTAACATTTTCAAATCGGATCATAACGGGGTAAGTTTATTTAAAATTATCGAAATACCAGTTATTTATGGCGATTTAGGGAGCATTCACAGGTGATTCTCACGCCTGTGCTGAGCGTGAAAGTGATTAATTACGCAGTTCTACGCCAACGAATTCCGGATTCGATGAAATCATCGATTTCACCATTTAATACTGCTTGAGTATTTCCGGTCTCATGGTCGGTACGAAGATCCTTTACCATCTGATAAGGATGTAAAACATATGAACGCATTTGGTTGCCCCAAGATCCGGAATTACTTCCTTTTAATGCATCGATCTTTGCTTGCTCTTCTTGACGTCGTCGTTCCAATAATTTTGATTGCAAAACTGCCATAGCTGTGGCTTTATTCTGTATTTGTGAACGTTCATTCTGACATGAAACAACTATCCCGGTTGGCATATGCGTAATTCTTACCGCTGAATCCGTAGTGTTGACTCCTTGCCCGCCTGGACCAGATGATCGATACACATCGACTCTAATTTCTTTCTCATCAATCTCAATGTGATCACTTTGATCTACTACTGGAACAACTTCAACGCCACAGAATGAGGTATGCCTTCTACTCTGTGAATCAAAAGGAGAGATTCGAACTAAGCGGTGCGTGCCCTGCTCTACAGAGAGGGTTCCGTAGGCATATGGGGCAGTCACTCTAAAAGTCATGGATTTGATACCTGCTTCTTCACCATATGAAGTTTCAAGTACATCAACTTTGTATCCATGTCGTTCGCAATATCGCAAATACATTCGACTGATCATCTCTGCCCAATCGCAAGCTTCAACTCCACCCGCTTCGGAACGGATTGTTACTAGCGCATCTCTCGAATCATATTCACCAGATAGAAGTGTCTGTACTTCAAGTTCTCCAAGTACTTTGGTGATTGAATTCAATTCTCTATCAGCTTCTGCAAAAGCTGTACTGTCTGATGCTTCCCTGGCAAGCTCTAGAAGCACAGGTAGATCTTCAATTCTCCTTCTAAGTGAAGTTAATTTATTTATTTGTGCTTGAGTGTGGCTTAATTTAGAGGTTATTTTTTGAGCATTCTCAGTGTCGTTCCATAAATCTGGTGCACCTGCTTCGATCTCTAATTTCGCAGCTTCATCTTTTAACTTCGGAAGATTCAAGACCTCTTCGATACCTGAGAGAGTCTGATTTAATGCAGCAATCTCCCCGTTGTAATCTCTCTCGGCCATGAAGATAGTTTAGCGTTCAGGCGCATCATCCATTAACGCTTGAATTAAACTCTCCTGTAACCAACCTAACCATGTATAAACTGCATAAACAGCACGTAATGGATCATCTGGTTTTAATAATTCTAAATGTTCTTGTGCACTATCTTCGATTTTCAATCTAACACCTAAAGCAAGACGAATGTCATTCATGGCGCCAAGCCAAGCCATGGCGCCTTCATGATCTAAATCAATCGCTGTAGCACCTGCATTAATCAAATTGCTCCGCATTGCCATCGCGTGAGCACGTTTCTTATCTCGCAGTGTTGATTCTGTATACCTTCTGAATTCTGAAGAAGCCTGCTCATCTGCATAAGCATTTGGTAGTAATCGAAGTAAAACCTCATCCTCTGGAGGAGAATCGTGGACAGTGATGCCAACCATTGCCGCTAAGGGATCCTCGTGTGCATGGTCAACACGTTCTGCAAGTAACTCGATTATTTGTTCGGTTAAATTTATAAGAACTTCACGCTCGGAATCAGAGAACATGGCTTGATATTCGTTCTCGCCGTGACGTTTGAATCCATTTGGTTCTGCGTTCAATTTATAGCTCTTCTTTGGAAATGGTCGCCCACAGACCATATTCATGTAAACGCTGCACATCTCGCTCCATCTCTTCGCGAGATCCATTTGAAACTACTGCTTTGCCCTCATTATGAACCTTTAACATCAGTTCAGTGGCATGCTCTTTCGTATAACCAAAGAGCTCCATAAATACATAAGTAACGTAAGACATCAAATTTACTGGGTCATCCCAAACGACTGTTACCCAAAGTCGATCATTGCTGAAGATTGCCTTTAACTCTTCATCTAGTTGGGTTGTGGATTTGGTCTTTGCCATGATGCAATTTTAACTAAATAAATTATCGAATAGTGACGGTGATGGCTGCCGAGGTGGATCCTCCCGCACCGACACGGAACTTTATAAAAGGCCCATTTCCTGCCAAATATGTAAACGCATATATTCCAGAATCATCTGTCACTGAATTTGCAACAACCTTCCATTTACCATCGAATGTCTCTAAGGTAACCGGAACTTTCTTGGCCGGAGTTGCAACGCCTGAAATGGTGATTTTGCTTCCCGCTTGTGCGCTGGTTGGCGCATCTATTTTGATTTGAGGTTTGACTTTGATTGATTGCTCATTTGAAATTCCCTCTAAGCGATCCCAGGTTCCTTCACTTCTAAAGCGAATACTTTGGTCTACGCCTAGATATATCTGCACGCCAACTTTTCCATCGCTACCTGTGATCAGCGATGTGACCTCGCTCCAATTCGAATCATTTGCTCGCTTGATCTCTAATTTCACGGGAAGTGCAGCAATCGGTTGCTTATCTGCCAAAGTAAATAATGCAGAGAGATTTATGGGTACTCCATAATTTAATTCCGTTAAATCGCTAGTCAAATTGGATAGGACTTTATCTGGTGCAATTGATAGAGCTACATTTCTAATATTTGTCATAGCTTGAGAATCTTCAAATCCGATTGTCCATGCGACTATTCCACCAAGCCTATATTTAGCAACCAATTGAGCCCTGGCTTGATAAGCGCGTGCATCTTGATACCAAGCAGTTCTTGTAGCTACACAACTAGTTGCTAACCCACCCGCTGTATTTCCATTGTATGTCTTTTGATATGTGAAGGTTGCTTCTTGATATTGCTCGTTATAAATAATTGTTGCACTATAACCAGAAGCAAGCGTCGCAGCATTGCTCATAATAAATGTAGCCGCTTTTGCAGAGGTGTTGACAGTTTTTGCGACATCTGCCGGACAAATTCCTTCTACTTTCGTGACCCAATCTCTTCCATAACCTGCTAAACCAACATAAACTTTCGAAGCTGGCATGATTGAAACAGCATATTTAAGAGTGTTCTCAGTCCATGTTATTGGGCCAATTGGGCCTGGTTTAGCGACCGAATAGTCGTAAGTCATTATGCGAAGGCGATCAATCACTTGTGCAATGTCGGCCCACGCGTATACGTAATAACCTTTTTTGCCAGAAGTAGGATCAAGAAGATAAGGGCTAGTTATCGAAAGCAATTTATTGTTGCTATGTAGAGCAGTGCTTAGTTGTTTTACGAATGCAATCCAAAATGGTTTTGTATTATCCCAAGTATTGTTTCCATCGACAAACGCAAAATTCTCAAAATCTAAATCGATACCGTCGAAATTATTTTGAATAACCAAATTGACTATTGCATTCACTGCTTGAGTCCTGCCAGCATCGGTGGATAATAAATTTGATAAGACCAATTTATCCGTGCCATCTGTAATGGTTGGGATGATCGTTAGCCCTGCACTTTTCATAGTGGCCAACGGCTGCGAAATAGGAATGCTTGGATTCGCTGGGGTATAGAGATCTACGATGCTCACCGTCGAATTACTGTATTTCAAGGTATACCAAAAAGGCATCACTTCTTTAATCAAATCAGAATTATTTAGCGCAGCAGGTAAAGATGTTTTTACCGAGTAATAAGGAATCCAGCCGCTATAGATTTTCCGTGGTTGTGGGTTCTCGGCATTCGCCGGTTGAAAGTTGGACAAATTAAGTGAGAGCAGAAGAGCAAAAATAAGCGATGCTCTGAATCTGCTTGAATTACTTAATTTGATGAACATAAGTGGGATTTTACTTTTATAGGTAGAATTATCTAATGAAGGACTTACTACGCACCGCGGATTTATCGCGTGATGACGTCGAGTTGTTGCTTGAAACTGCCTCAAAGTTCGCAACATCACCACTTTCAGCCTCTGATCATCTTCGCAACAAAACTGTGGCTATTTACATGACCAAGCCCTCTACGCGCACAAGACTTGCATCGGAGACCGCAACTGCACATTTGGGTGGTACTCCAATATTCATCCGAGGAGATGAACTTCAATTAGGTCGCGGAGAGACTATTGCAGATACTGCAAAGATAATTAGTGGATTCTGTGATGCGTTAATTATCAGAACTTACAAGCAATCAGATGTAGACCAGCTTGGTGAAAGCGCATCAATTCCTGTTATAAATGCACTTACGGATGACGATCATCCAACACAATTACTTGCGGATTGGTTAACGATACGTGAAGTATTTGGTAAAGATATCTCCGGTAGAAAACTCTCTTATTTTGGTGATGGCAACAATATGACGCATGCTTGGTTAATAATGGGCGCAATAATGGGTGCACATGTTGTAGCTGCAACTCCGCCAGGTAAGTGGGCTCCAGAAGATAAATTTGTATTGAAGGCAGAAGAGATTGCGAAAAAGAGTGGAGGCAAAATTGAATTAACAAATGATCCGCTTGATGCTGCAAGAGACGCCTCTGTTGTTTACACCGATGTCTGGATGTCTATGGGCGATCCTGAATCTGAACGAAGTGAGAAAATGAAAGTGCTAGCACCCTTTGCTATCACTGAGTCACTTATGTCACATACCGCAAAGGATTCAATTTTCATGCATTGTCTACCTGCTCATCGTGGTGAAGAGGTAGAAGCAAGCGTGATTGATGGCAATAAATCTGTTATTTGGAAAGAAGCATTTCATCGTCGCACAACAATCCAAGCACTTTTATATCACCTTACTCGAGGTGATTTAAAAGGTAATAAATCGTAATTATTCATCTGATTTCTTGATTAACTTCAAGTTTCGCGTTGTAAGTCTTGCGAAGGCTTAGTAGATTAAGGCACATGCGCGTTGCAGTCCCCAAGGAAATTAACGCTGGAGAGAAGCGTGTGGCGCTTGTCCCAGATGTGATCAGTAAATTCACCAAACTCGGATACGAAGTCATAATCGAAAGCGGCGCCGGAATTCATGCGCAAGCTACAGATAAAGATTACGAAACAGCAGGTGCTAAAGTTGCAAATGAAGTCTTAAAAGATGCAGATATCGTTCTTTCTGTACAGCCTCTAGCTCCGCAACAAGCTGCATCGCTTAAAAAAGGCGCCGTAACGATCTCTTTTCTATCTCCGACAACTTCAGCTGAGAATATTGATGCCCTCGCAAAAGCAGGTGCGACCTCATTTTCTATGGAGTTAGTGCCAAGAATTTCTCGTGCGCAATCCATGGATGCTCTTACCTCTCAGGCGCTCTGCGCGGGTTACAAAGCCGCATTGGTCGGTGCAGAGTTAAGTCCGCGTTTCTTCCCATTATTAATGACGGCAGCCGGAACTGTAACTCCTGCACAAGTTCTAGTACTTGGTGCTGGTGTCGCTGGTCTACAAGCAATCGCAACCGCAAGACGACTTGGAGCCGTAGTCAGCGCTTACGATGTAAGGCCATCATCTGCAGATGAAGTTAAATCGATGGGCGCGACTTTCATAGATTTAAATCTTGAATCACTTGCAGGTTCTGGTGGATATGCACGTGAGATGACAGAAGAACGCGCTAAACAACAGCAAGATTTGCTCACTCCATATATTGCTAAATCAAATGTAGTAATCACAACTGCCGCGGTTCCTGGAAGACAAGCGCCTAGATTGATGACTAAAGAAATGATTGATTCGATGTCACCTGGTTCTGTGATTGTGGATCTTGCAGCAGAGACTGGTGGAAATGTCGAAGGATCAAAACCCGGCGAAGTGGTAACTACTCAAAATGGAGTGATTATCTGGGGCGGCAAAGATGTACCAAGTTCACTGCCCTTTCATGCCTCAAGCCTGTATTCTCGAAATCTACTTAACCTTTTAACTTTGATTACAAATCCAGCTAAAGATGGCGAAAAAGTCTCTTTAAATATCAACTTTGATGATGAGATTGTTACTGCGTCAGCATTAACGCATAGCGGATCAAGGAGAAATTCATGAGTAACGGTCTAGCTCTTCTAGCGATATTTACATTGGCTGTTTTCGTAGGTTTCGAGGTGGTTTCTAAGGTTTCAACCACTTTACATACCCCTTTGATGTCCGGAGCAAACGCGATTCACGGCATCATCTTGGTAGGCGCAATCTTGGTTGCCGGTGGCGCAGATGGTGGATTGGAATTGATTCTTGGTTTGATTGCAGTTGTCCTAGCAACAGTCAACATGATCGGCGGCTTCGTAGTTACTGACCGAATGCTTGAGATGTTCAAAGGAAAGAAATAATGAGCCGCAATCTTTATGACCTCTTAGGTCTGCTCTCATCCGTTGCATTCATTTTGGCGCTTAAGGGGCTCTCTTCTCCTAAAGGTGCTCGACGTGGCAATTTAATTGGTGCAGCTGGTGCTGGTATTGCGACTTTTATTGTCTTCTTTTATAAACCAGAAGGAGAAGGGTTAAAAAACCTTCCATTGATTCTTGTTGCACTTCTTATTGGTGTCGCATTTGGCGTTCCGGCTGCGCGAATGGTTCAAATGACACAGATGCCACAGATGGTTGCGCTATTTAATGGTGTGGGCGGTGGCGCAGCTGCACTTGTTGCAATTGTCGAATATTTAAATTTAGGCGAATCAGCCTCAACACTTGCGGTAATTGCAACAGTATTTACTGTAATCGTTGGTTGCATCTCATTTAGTGGCTCTGTAGTTACATTCTTGAAGTTACAGGAGCTAATGACCACTCGCCCGGTAATTTTTCCTGGCGGCAGATTTGTTATCGCCGGAACTCTAGTTGGAATCCTTGTTAATGCCGGTTTTGTGATTGGCCAAGGTGGAAATGCTCTGCTTGAGTTATTAGCTGTTCTTTCGCTTTTATTCGGAGTGCTATTTGTGCTTCCCGTTGGCGGCGCCGATGTGCCTATCGTTATTTCACTTTTGAATGCATTCACTGGCCTAACAGTCGCTGCTAGTGGTTATGTACTTGAGAATATTTTGCTGATTGTCGCTGGTACTTTGGTAGGCGCATCCGGAACGATTTTGACTCGCTTGATGGCAGCAGCAATGGGTCGTTCTCTATTTGGAACTTTATTCGGTGCATTTACTGCAAAAGCAACTGCTTCAAGCGGAGAACAAGAGGTTCGTCCGGTTCGCAGTGGATCTCCAGATGATGTTGCGATCTTGCTCAACTATGCACGACGAGTTGTGATTGTCCCTGGTTATGGACTTGCGGTTGCTCAAGCGCAACACACGATTCGCGAAATGGCTGATTTATTAACTGCCAAAGGAATAGATGTCGCATATGGAATCCATCCGGTTGCAGGTCGTATGCCTGGACACATGAACGTATTGCTTGCCGAAGCAAATGTTCCATATGAACAATTAGTTGAGATGGAAGAGATAAATCCAACTTTTCCTCAAACTGATGTCGCGCTCGTAGTCGGCGCAAACGACGTTGTTAATCCAGCTGCTAAGACCACTCCGGGTGCACCTATCTACGGAATGCCGATTTTGGATGTCGATCAAGCAGCCAACATCATATTTTTGAAACGGTCGATGAGACCTGGATTTGCAGGAATCGAAAATGAACTTCTTTACGATCCAAAGACAACACTACTTTTCGGTGATGCAAAAGCATCACTTACTAAAGTTGTAAGTGCCTTAAAAGCTCTTTAATCCTGCAATCAATCGATCAACATCTTCTTCTGTTGAATAAGGTGCAAGCCCTGCGCGCAAGGCACCTTTATCTCCAAGTCCCAATTTATGCGAGGCTTCATATGCATAGAAATTATGCGCTGGCACATTTACTTTAGATTTTGCAAGATGCTTGTAAATCTCAACGCTATCTCTTCCTTCAAAAGTGAAATAGAGAGTGGGTGTACGAAGCTTTGCATGACCATAAGTCTTTACTCCCGGAAGTGATTTAACCGCTTCCTCCATGTATCCAAAGAGTGGATGTTCGTACGATTCAAGCGCTTGCATAGATTTCACAATTCGCTCGCGGCGAGTGCCCGTCGCCTCAGAGTCCATTCCAGCAATAAAGTCTATTGAGGCGGTAACGCCAGCCATGATTTCGTAAGGCAGCGTGCCAAATTCAAATCTTTCTGGAACGACCGAAGTAGAAGGCGCTAATTTATCGTTCTTGATCTGTTCAAGTAACTCTGGCGCTGCAACCAAAGTTCCGCAATGAGGACCGAAAATCTTGTATGAAGAGAAACCGATGAAATCTGCACCGATTGCCTTGAAATCTATAACTGCATGTGGAGTTAAATGTACGGCATCTACAAGAAATAAAGCACCTGCCCCTTTAACTTCCTTTGCAATTGCCGATATATCTGGGCGCGTTCCCAAAGTGTTTGCAGCGCCAGTTACAGCAACGAATTTAGTTTTGTTACTCAATAATTTAGTGACTGCTTCTACCGGTAGCTCTGCAGTTGTCACATCAAATTCTGCCCACAAAACTTTGGCACCTTTTGCTTGCGCTGCTTGTACCCATGGTCGGATATTTGAATCATGATCTAAGCGAGTAACAATGATTTCATCACCAGGTCCCCACTCTTTCGCCAAATTACGGGACATGTCATATGTAAGTTGAGTCCAACTACGACCGTAGATAACGCCCTTTGAATCACAATTCAATAAATCTGCAACAGCGCTTCGATAATCTTGCACACAATTCTCAGCATTCTGCTCTGAAATTGT
>CAYFJY010000018.1:0-14330 GCA_964343665.1 uncultured Actinomycetes bacterium
ATGTTCGATCCAAATAACGAGAGGATTTTGGGCTAATTCATGGAGATTTTGGCATGTATTAAGCGCGTACCAATTACTGGAAGTCAGTTGATTCTTACTTCCGATGGACAATCGCTTCAAACCGACAACATGGGTTACGGAATCTCACCTCATGAAGAGAATGCTGTTGAAGCAGGAGTGCAATTAACAGAGCAGATGGGTGGGCAACTAACACTTCTCACTCTCGGTCCAAATGATGCAGAAGAACAATTAAGAGCATCGTTAGCAGTTGGTGCATCGCGCGCTATTTTGCTTGAGACTGATGGTAAGGATTGGGATCCGCAAGCCACAGCAAGCGCGTTAGTAGAAGCGATAAAAGCTGAACCAACTAAATTTGATTTGATCATATTTGGCGCAGAGTCTGCGGATAGCGCGGGATATCAGATTCATATAAGAGTAGCTCATGCACTTGGTTTGCCAATTATCACAAATGTAAAAGGCATGAAGATAGAAGGAGGAAAGGTTCGCGGTGAGAGAGTCTCTGGCTCACAACGTGAAGTTTACGAAGCTCCTCTTCCTGCAATTGTCACAGTCAGAGATGGATTGAATGTTCCTCGATATCCATCTGTTCCAGGTCGTATGCAAGCGCGAAAGAAACCTGTAGATATCAAACCTGCTGGCGGCGCCGCTCCGAAATTGGAAAAGTTGAAATTAACTGTAGTTCCATCTAAAGCAACTGGCGCAGAAATTTTGGGCAATGGTCCAGATGCGGTGCCTGCGTTAATAGATAAGTTCAAAGAGATTGGAGTGCTCTAATGATTCTCGTACTAGTCGATCATGATCGTGGCATACTCGATCCTTTATCAACGCGCGCGCTCACAGCTGCAAGAAAAATTGATTCAGATATTCAAGCAGTTGTTATTGGTAGCTCTGGCGCGGCATTAGCGTCAGAAGTTGGGAAATTTGGAGCAAAAGTTCTTCATGTAGTTAGTAACCCAGAAATCACCGATTATGCGCCAATGGCATCTGGCCGAGCGCTCGCAGAATTAGTCGATACTTTAAAACCTACTGCGGTAATTTCAGCTGGTTCGCCGCGTGGAAATGAGCAGTTAGCGCATTTGGCAGCTTTCAAGGATCTACCAATGGCGGCAGAGTGCACCAGCATCACTCTTGGCTCACCACATCAAGTAGTCAGAGCGCGTTGGGCAGGTAACTTACTTGAAGATGCAAATGTGCATTCAGATCTCTTGATTGCATCAATCATGGCACTTGCCTTCGAACCTGAAGAGGTTGGCGGTAGCGCTGAAGTTAAAGAGGTAACTGTAAATCTCTCACCGGAAGACACGATAGTGAAAGTTTTAGATCGCGTTGGTGAATCATCATCAGGCGGAGTCACTTTAACTGATGCAAAAATAATCGTCTCAGGTGGTAGAGGAGTTGGCGGACCAGAAGGCTTTTCAGTTATTGAAGAGTTAGCTTCGCTATTAGGTGGAGCGGTTGGGTGCTCACGTGTTGTCACGGCATCAGGATGGCGTCCGCATTCAGAACAAGTTGGACAGACTGGAAGTAAAGTTGCACCTAATTTGTATCTAGCTTGTGGAATTAGCGGAGCGATGCAGCACATCGCAGGTATGAAGAACAGTAAAACCATTGTTGCAATTAATACCGATCCAGAGGCGACCATCTTCCGATATGCAGATTACGGAATCGTCGGAGATCTACATCAAGTTCTACCTAAATTAATCGAAGCTGTTAAATCGGCGAAAGGCGCCTAATAATGTCTGATATCGAAATTGCTCAAGCAGCAAAGATGAAGCCAATTAATGAAATTGGCGCAACACTTGGAATCCCAGCGGAACACCTAGAACCATACGGACATTACAAGGCAAAGATGTCGCTAAAGTATCTAGATTCACTTCCAGAGAAGAAGAACAGCAAATTAATTTTGGTTACTGCGATCTCTCCGACTCCGGCTGGTGAAGGAAAGACCACCACAACAGTGGGACTTGGAGATGCACTTCGCCATATTGGTAAGAACTCTTTGATCTGCCTTCGCGAACCTTCACTAGGACCTGTGTTTGGTATGAAAGGCGGTGCTGCTGGCGGTGGATACGCCCAGGTAGTGCCGATGGAAGATATTAATCTCCACTTTACCGGCGATTTCAACGCTATCGCACTGGCAAATAATCTTCTTGCAGCTCTAGTCGATAACCATATTCATCATGGTAATTCGCTAAATATCGATGTGCGAAGAGTTTCCTGGAAGCGTGTAGTTGATATGAATGACCGCGCTTTAAGACAGATTGTTAATTCACTTGGTGGAGTCGGAAATGGATACCCACGCGAAGATGGTTTTGACATCGTTGTGGCATCAGAGATCATGGCGATCTTCTGTCTTGCGACTTCAATTGAAGATTTGAAGGAGAGAATCTCAAAAATCGTAGTCGGTTACACAACTGATAAGAAACCAGTTCTTGCAAAAGATCTAAATGCGCAAGGTGCAATGACAGTTATCTTGAAAGATGCCTTCCAACCAAATTTAGTTCAAACTCTCGAAAACACACCGGCCTTCATTCACGGTGGTCCATTTGCAAATATCGCTCATGGATGCAATTCGGTAATCGCTACTAAATCTGCGATGAAGATCGCTGATTATGTGGTTACCGAAGCTGGATTTGGTGCAGATCTTGGTGCGGAAAAATTCATAGATATTAAATGTCGTAAATCGGGACTTCGACCTGATGCATGCGTAATAGTCGCAACAATTCGTGCTCTCAAATATCATGGTGGAGCAGACTTGAAGGAGCTAACCACAGAAAATTTAGTTGCGCTAGAGAAGGGCATCGTAAATCTAGAGCGCCATGTAAATAACGTTTCTAAGGTTTATAACATTCCAGTTGTTGTCTCAATCAATAAATTTGTAAGCGATACCGATAATGAAATAGCACTACTTCGAAAGAAGGTAGAGGCGATGGGGGCAAAGATCACTCTCGCGAATCATTGGGCTGAAGGCGGTAAAGGTGCCACGGAGCTTGCACAAATAGTTGTAGAGCTTTGCGAAGAGCCAAACAAAGTGACTTTTGTATATCCAGATGAAGCGACTCTTTGGGATAAGGCAGTTGCGATTGCAACCAAGATTTATGGAGCCGCAGAAGTTACTGCCGATGCAAAGGTGCGAAATAAATTGAAAGAGTTGCAAGAATCGGGATATGGACACTATCCAATCTGCATTGCTAAAACACAATATTCATTCTCGACCGATGCCGCTCTTCGTGGAGCGCCCTCTGGCCATTCCCTGAATATCCGTGAAGTGAGATTATCTGCTGGTGCAGAGTTCGTGGTTTTAGTTTGCGGAGAGATCATGACCATGCCTGGGTTACCAAAACTTCCAAGTGCTGAGAAGATCGATTATGTCGATGGCAAGGTAGTTGGGCTCTTCTAATGAGTTTTCCAAAGTGGGATGCTGCAATCGCAGATGATGTGATTGCAGAGTTTCGCGATGAACCAGGACCGGTATTAATCGCATTGCAAGCAATTCAAGATCGCTTTGGCTATGTTGATGATAAGGCAATCGATTTAATTGCCGAGAGATTCAATGTCTCTCGCGCCGAGGTCTTTGGGACCTTTAGTTATTATCACGATTTAAAAAGTTCACTAAGTAGTTCTGTGAAAATATGTGCAGCAGAAGCATGTCAGGCGCTTGGTTGTGATTCATTAATTGCAGAGGCTTTAAATGCAGGTATCGAAGTAGAGAAAGCCTATTGTTTTGGTAACTGCGCACTTGCCCCAGCAGCGATGATTGGCGATCGCTTAATAGGTCGCGCAACGCTGGAGAAACTAAAATGAAAATCTACATTCCTGGCGATTCCGCTGCCCAATCAGTTGGTGCAGATAGCGTTGCAGTTGCAATCGCTGCCGAGGCCGCCAAGAGAAATCTAGATATTACGATTATCCGAAATGGAACTCGCGGTGCGCTCTGGCTCGAGCCACTAGTTGAGGTCGAAAAAGATGGAAAAAGAATCGGATATCCAAATTCTAATAGCGATAGCGCAGCATCCATATTGGATGGCACCCATAAATCAATTGGTGACGTTGATTCATTCGAATGGTTAACTAAGCAAGACCGCATTACTTATAAGAGAGTAGGGATAATCGACCCACTTTCATTGGCAGATTATGAATCTCATGGCGGTTTCAAAGGTTTAGATCGAGCCAAGAAGATGAGCGGCGCAGATATAGTTGCAGAAGTTACCGAATCTGGACTTCGTGGAAGAGGCGGCGCTGGATTTCCAGCTGGAATAAAGTGGAAGACAGTGTTAGATGCAAAGGCAGATCAAAAATATATTTGCTGTAATGCAGATGAAGGCGATAGCGGAACATTCGCAGATCGCATATTGATGGAGGGCGATCCATTTACACTTATTGAAGGTATGGCAATCGCTGCATTAGCGGTGGGCGCCACAAAAGGTTTTATTTACATACGTTCAGAGTATCCAGCTGCAATTAAACAAATGCGTAAAGCAATTGAAATTGCAAAACCAAGAATTGGAGATTTCGATCTAAGGGTCCGTGTCGGTGCGGGATCGTACGTATGTGGTGAAGAGACTGCGATGCTCGAATCAATTGAGGGAAAGCGTGGTGTGGTTCGCGCGAAACCACCTTTGCCGGCTTTAGAAGGACTTTTCGGTAAACCAACAATCATTAATAATGTTTTGACATTAGCTTCAGTACCTGAAATTTTGGCATCTGGCGCAGCTTCATATAAATCTCGCGGTATTGGTAAATCTCTAGGAACTCAAATTTTCCAATTAGCTGGGAACATCAAACAAGGTGGCATCGTAGAAACTGGATTCGGCATTTCTTTAAATGAATTGGTTAATGGTTATGGTGGCGGAACTCTTACCGGTAAACCAATTCGTGCTATCCAAGTTGGTGGACCTCTTGGTGCCTATTTTGGTGTTGATAAATTAGAAGTAAGTGCGGACTATGAATCAATGCTGGCAGCCGGAGGCATGTTAGGCCATGGCGGAATCGTGGTCTTTGACGATTCGGTCAATCTTGCAACGCAAGCTCGTTTTGCCATGGAGTTCTGTTCAATCGAATCCTGCGGAAAATGCACGCCATGCCGAATAGGCTCTACCCGCGGAGTAGAGACAATTGATTTAATTATCGCGGGGAAAGATGTCGCGAAGAATAAAGAGTTGCTTCTAGATCTTTGCGAAGTAATGACCGAAGGTTCGCTATGCGCAATGGGCGGATTAACTCCGCTTCCAGTTAAGAGCGCGCTAAGTAATTTTCCTGATGATTTTGGAGGTAAATGATGAGTCTGATCATCGAACCTGACTTTGGAACTCCAAGATCTAAGCGCACCGATACTGTAAATGTAGAGATTGATGGAAAGAGAGTTGAAGTCCCAGTAGAAACTTCAATTATGCGCGCAGCAGCTGAAGCCGGAATCGATATTCCAAAACTCTGCGCAACCGATCGATTGAAGGCATTTGGTTCTTGTCGCTTATGTGTTGTTGAAATCGATGGGCGTAAAGGAACTCCATCTTCATGCACGACTCCCGTAACTGAAGGCATGGTGATTTCAACTTCCTCAGAGAAACTTGATCGTTTACGCCAAGGTGTAATGGAGCTATATCTATCTGATCACCCTGAAAAATGTGAAGTCGGCGATGCTTGCCAGGTACATGGAATGGCTGAGCGAGTTGGTTTGAAAGAGGTCAGGTATGAGGCGAAGAAGACTCACTTAGATATACCTAAAGATGAAAGTAATCCTTACTTTAATTTTGATTCAACTGAGTGCATTGTTTGCAATCGATGTGTTCGTGCATGCGATGAAGTTCAAGGAACTTTTGCGCTAACCATCTCAGGTCGCGCCTTTGAGGCTCGCGTAAGTTCGGGCAACAAGAGTTTTATCGAATCTGAATGTGTATCTTGTGGCGCTTGCGTTCAGGCATGCCCGACCGGCGCTTTAAAAGAGAAGAATTTAATTACCATCGGCGCACCAGATCGATCAGTAGTTACAACTTGCGCCTATTGCGGAGTTGGGTGTTCATTTAAGGCAGAGATGAAGGCAGATGAAGTCGTTCGCATGATTCCGCTTAAAGCTGGCGGAGCAAACGAGGGGCATTCTTGCGTTAAAGGTCGTTTCGCTTGGGGTTATGCCTCACATCAAGATCGCCAATTACAACCGATGATTCGAGAAAAGATCACAGATGAGTGGCGGAAGGTAAGTTGGGAAGAAGCAATTGAATATGCTGCAAATGGTTTAAAAGCAATTCAATCGAAATACGGTCCTGATGCAATCGGCGGAATCACATCTTCTCGCTGCACAAACGAAGAGGTTTATGTAGTTCAAAAATTAGTTCGAGCAGCTTTTAAGAATAACAACGTTGATACTTGCGCTCGCGTTTGTCACTCACCAACTGGCTATGGTTTGAAGCAGACATTTGGTACCTCTGCCGGCACACAAGATTTCGAATCTGTAGAGCATGCAGATGTAGTGGTGTTAATCGGTGCAAATCCAACCGCTGCCCACCCAGTATTCGCTTCACGTTTGAAGCAGTCGCTTCGCAAAGGTGCAAAGTTGATTGTTGTTGATCCCCGACAGATTGAATTGGTCAGAACTGCGCATATTCAAGCAGCTCATCATCTGCAATTACTGCCTGGCACGAATGTTGCGATCATCAATGCACTGGCTCATGTAGTTATGACTGAAGGACTTGCTGACGAGAAATTTATTGCAGAGCGCTGCGATACCCAAAGCTTTAAGGAATGGGCAGAATTCATAAAGCGACCTGAGAATTCGCCAGAGGCGATGGAGAAAGTATCTTCTGTTCCTGCTTCGAAGATTCGCGAAGCGGCGAGAATGTATGCAAGCGCACCGAATGCCGCAATTTATTATGGGTTAGGTGTAACCGAACATTCTCAAGGCTCAACAATGGTCATGGGAATTGCAAATCTAGCTATGGCAACTGGAAATATCGGACGCAAAGGTGTTGGTGTAAATCCTCTTCGCGGACAGAATAACGTTCAAGGTTCTTGCGATATGGGCTCATTCCCACATGAACTTCCTGGATATCGACACATATCTAATGCAGAAACACGTGCGATTTACGAGAATATCTGGGGAGTTAAATTAAAAGAGAAGCCAGGAATGCGAATTCCAAATATGTTGGATGCGGCGATTGCTGGCGAATACAAAGGTATCTATATCCAAGGTGAAGATATCGCTCAATCTGATCCAAACACGCAACATGTAACAGCTGGATTATCAGCGATGGATATGGTGATCGTGCAGGATCTATTCTTGAATGAAACCGCAAAATACGCACATGTCTTTCTTCCAGGAACTTCTTTCCTAGAGAAAGATGGAACATTCACAAATGCAGAGCGACGCATAAATCGAGTACGCCCAGTTATGCCATCAAAGACAGGAAAATCTGAGTGGGAGGTAACCTGCGATTTAGCTAAAGCGATTGGTTACAACATGCATTATGACAATGCAGGGCAGATTATGGATGAGATTGCTGCGACCACTCCAACTTTTGCCGGTGTCTCGCACTCGAAGTTAGATCAAGAGGGAAGTATGCAGTGGCCAGTAAATAGCGAAGCGCCACACGGAACCCCAGTTATGCATATCGATAGATTCGTACGTGGAGAGGGTAAGTTCATTCCTACCCCATACGTACCAACTGAAGAGAAGAGCAACCGTAAATTCCCACTTCTTTTAACAACCGGTCGTGTTTTGAGTCAATACAACGTTGGTGCGCAGACTCGGCGTACCCAAAATAATGTTTGGCATGATCACGACACATTAGATATTCATGAAGCAGATGCCGAAATGCGCGGTATTAAAGATGGATCTTGGGTCAAATTATCTAGTCGCGTCGGCGAGACGATAATGCGCGCTCGTATTACAGACGAGGTTGCACCTGGCGTGGTTTATACGACTTTCCACTTCCCAGAATCTGGCGCAAATGTGATCACGACAGATTATTCAGATTGGGCGACAAATTGCCCCGAATATAAAGTAACCGCTGTTCAAGTTGAACCTAGCGAGCACTTTGCAAAGCTAGCGCAGCACGGAGAGAGTGGAGATTTGCAGTTACGTTCGATCATCCGAATGGCAAATCAAATCGCAAGCAATATTCCCGCGCTAAGCGCTCCTGAGATTGAAGTTGCACATCATTTAACTCAATTTTGGACTCCGGTTATGCGTCAACGACTCACAGAAGATGTTGATCCAGCTGAACTTTCAGATGTGGTTAAGAAGGCGCTTGAGCTCGTCAAGCAACCCTGATTCGCCAACGACTTCAATCTCCAAAGGTAGCTTCATTAAATCTGCAGCTTCTTGTGCGGCTACACGTAATTCTTCATTCGGGTGTTGCGCTAACCAGACTACTTTTCGATAATTCTTGAAGTAATCATCAATTAATTCGGGATGTCGATCCAATCCAAGTTCTATAACTACACTTCGATGAAAGGATTTCACCAAGTAATCTGTCAAAAAGTAGGTACCGCTAGTAGTTAAATTAAAAATTCGCTGCCTACCTGCAAATACGTCATAGCAATGATCGCCACCGAGCCTTGCAAGGCCATATTTTTGAATGACCTTGTCCAAAGCGCCATAAGTTCCACAGTCGGCATAAGCAACTGCGATTTTTTCAAATTTTTCTTTTAATTCAATTATTTTGCTCTCAACTTGGACAGCAATCTCTTCTGGGTGATTATGCAGTAATGGAGGTAAAGGATAAATATTTATATCAAAACCTTCTTGAGATGCGAGATTTGAAATGTGAGTTGCTATCGCACCGCAAGCTATAACTGCAGTGGTCAAACCGGGAAAGCCAATCTCTCAACAAATTTATCGTTGAAATCTTCGCGATCTGAAAGTTCTACATATTTGATTTCATCTAGCAATGTGGAAGCGCCATGTCTTTCTTGCGTTGAAAGAAGGGCCATCTTCGCGCCCTCGCCTGCAACATTGCCTGCAGATACGATACGTAAAACGCTAATTTTCGGAACTAATCCGATTTTCACTGCTGATGCTGGAGATAAATATGATCCAAAGGATCCTGCAAGTAAGACCTGTTGTATATCGCCATCTTGAATTCCAAACTCCTCTGCAAGAAGAGCCCATCCAGTTGCAATCGCAGCTTTCGCAAATTGAAGTTCGCGCACATCTCGCTGACTTAAGAAAATATCCTCTGTGAGCATATAAATCTTCTCACCTTCACGTTCTACGAGATTTGGATCATTGGTTTCAGTAAATTTGCCTGAGGGATCCAGGATTCCAAGTTGCACTAAGCATGCAACTGCATCTACCAACCCGGAACCACAAATCCCAATGGCAGGTGCATCATCAATTGTTCCGATTTCAAGTTTTCCGTCGACTACTTTGACAGTCTCGATTGCACCCGCCGCAGCGCGTACCCCACATTTGATTGAAGCAGCTTCGAAAGCAGGACCAGCAGGAGCAGCGGTTGCCAAAATCTTTTCGCCATTTCCTAAGATGATCTCGCAATTTGTACCGACATCTATAAATAATCGAAGCCTTTTGTCGCGATCCATTCCAGATGCAAGTGCACCAGCGACAATATCTCCACCAACGTATGCACCTAGCGAAGGCATAATGATGGCTTTTGCGCGCGGATGAATTGATAAACCTAATTCAGTTGCAGCCACAGGTTCATAGTCTGAAGTTGCCAAAATGAATGGAGCGACTCCAAGTGGTTCGGGGTCAATACCTAGAAGAATCTGTGTCATAGTGGCATTTCCAGCTAGGGATACTTCGTAAACATTCCTCGAATCAATGTCCGCCTCTTCGCAAACTTCACGAGTTAATTGGGACAAAGTCTCTTGAGCTAGCGCTCTTAATTTACTTAATCCTTCTGGATCCATCATTGTTGCGCTAATGCGAGTGATGACATCGGCACCGAAAGGTTGCTGTTTATTTAACATTGATTTCACAGCAGCCGGCGCACCGGTATTTAGATCCAATAAAGTAGCGACGACGGTAGTGGTACCTAAGTCAAATGCGATGCCGAATCTTGTTTCGGTCGTGTCGCCAGTTTCGATTGCGATTAATTCTTGATCGGCAAATACTGCGGTGACCTTGAAATTACTCTTACGTAAAATCACTGGTAATTCGCGCAAAATATCGAGGGAATAAGTGGGTTCAATATCGTCGATCGCATCCAAAAGTCGGACGATATCGGTGCGCTGATCTGAGAGCGTGGGTTCGACAAGCTCTACATATCTCTTTTGAATTCCAGGGCGGAGAATGATTTGTCGACCAACCCCGACGGTTGCAGCCTTTGGTCTAGTAGTAAGTGGAGGAACATCGATAGCTAAATCTTTTGTGCTTCGGACCATGCATGCTAAGCGCCAGCCATTTTGAATCTCTTCTTGGCTAAATGCTCGAAAATCTAACTTTGAGGGTTCAACGCTTCCATCAGTAATTTGAATCTTGCACTTCTTGCATGTTCCGTAACCGCCACAAGTTGAATCGATGGCGATGCCATTCCAGGAAGCTGCATCAAAGGCGCTTACACCAGATGGAACAGTGACGATTTTTTCAGCAGATACTTCGCCACTCTTTTCAAGTGCGCGAAAATGTAACTTTACGCGACTTGCACCATCGTGGCCTTCTAAATCAGGACTGAATTCTTTTGCCATTAACTCTGCGGCTTTGCCGCCTCCATTGTGCGGAAACGGCTAATCCAATTTCCACCATATTGATCGTTTCCAAGGAGAATATCTGTCGCACGAACTGCGGAGACAATCTCTGGTGTGCGCGCATCCATCACAGCTGAAGTTAGCCCAACTGTCATAGCTGCAGGTAAGAAAGCGGCGTTGATTGCATGTCTATTTGGCATACCAAAGGAGACGTTTGATGCGCCACAAGTCATGTTCAAATCCCAACGTGTTTTGATCTCATGAACAGTTTCAAAGAATAGATTGCCAGCTTGGGGTTCAGCGCCGATTGGCATCGCTAACGGATCGATAACCAGACGATCATGTGAAATCCCATGTTTATCGCAAGCACGTAAAATCTTCTCAGTTATCTTTAAACGATCTTCCACAGTCATCGGAATTTCGGTTTCATCATTAGGAAGCGCGATAATTGCAGCATCGTATTTCTTGACCAATGGCAAAATATGATCAAGGCGATCATCTTCTCCGGTTGTTGAATTCACAAGCGCACGACCTTGATATGTCTGTAAACCAGCCTCTAACGCCTCCAATACAGATGAATCAATGCATATCGGCAAGTCGGTGAGTTCTTGCACCATTTTTATCGCTTGGCGCATTAAATCTGCTTCATCGGTAAGAGGTACACCCATATTCACATCTAGCATGTCGGCGCCACCTTCAACTTGCGCCTTTACATCTTTGATGATTGCAGATAGATCACCGGCTCTTACTTGTTCCTGAAATATTCGGCGGCCAGTTGGATTGATGCGCTCACCAATTATGCAAAATGGCTGATCATCTCCGATGATCACGGTTTTGGATGGTGAAGTTACGGTTGTTTGCATTTATTTATCCATTCTTTCTGGTTCGCCCAAGTTCCGTCATTAAACGATCAAGTGTCTCATCGTGCCGGAAATCAGTGATATGTAAGCCACGCACATTAGGTTGAGCAAGTGCATGTCTTGCCAACTCTAAAGTCAATTGATATGCCTCTTCGGATGGGTCTGAAGCGTTTGCAACTCGGTCGATTAATTCTTGTGGAATGTTTATGCCGCGAACATTTTCGTTCATGAATTGCATTCCCTTAGCGCCTTTTATCAAGATGACATTTGGGAAGAGAGGCAAATTAGTTCCGTAAGCTGCAACACCTTTGCAGAAGTTCTCTAAGCGATCTTTATGAAAACAAAGTTGCAATTGCAACCAACGAGCCCCTGCACGTTGTTTCTTAATGGCTCGGTCTACTCGATACTCAAGGGGATGTGTACCTGGATTTTCTACTGCGCTGATAAAGAGATTCGGTGGAGGAGTGATTTTTCTTCCTGAGAGGTAGGTTCCGTTGCGCAAAATATCTGCAACTTTAATGGCTATTGGACCATCTAAATCAAAAACTCTTCGACTCTCTGGTTCATCTCCTGCAGTTACATCATCGCCTGTCATTAATGCGATGTTTTCAATTCCATGTAAAGCAGCGCCCATAATGTCGGCTTGAACTGCGAGGCGATTCTTATCGCGCTGGGCAATCTGCATAACTGGCTCTAATCCATGGGCTTTTATTGCGATTGCTACTGCCAAATTAGAGGCATGGGCATGAGCTGCCGCATTGTCAGTTGAATTAACTGCATCAAACCATGGTCTTAATCGATCGGCAGCCTTCGCAACTTTCTCCATTCCGCCACCATCAATTGATGGAAATTCTGCTGTGAAAACTGGTTGATCCGTATTTTCAAGCAGATGTTGCAAGTTAGACATTATCTGCCCAACCTTTTGGAGTCTGCTTATCTCGTTTGGTAATTAGATTTAACCAAGAAGAGGTGCCTTTTAGGCGCATGTCGACAGGTGGTCGTAAATCGTTGTAGTGATCCTTCCAAACTTGGGGTAGATGTAAGGTCTCTTTTCGATCATATGCTTTTACCCAGATACATTGCATATCTGGTTTTACTTCGCAATTTCCATTCTCGCGCACGCCACCACATGGGCCATTGCGTAAGGTCTTTGGGCATGTCATCGGACAGACCATTCCAGTTGAATGCAGGACGCATTGGCCACACATTTGGCAACCAAATACTGGTTTTTTTATTGCGTCCTCAATCAATGGAAGAAATTTCATACTGCTGCGCGCTTCTTTGCTAACAGTTCTTTTGCAACTTTAACTGCGCTAGATGCATCAGCTGCATAACCATCTGCGCCTACTACATCTGCATATTCTTGGGTTACTGGAGCTCCCCCGACCATGATGATTACTTGATCGCGTAAACCTGCTTTTGTGATTTCATGGATATTTACTTTGAACATCGGCATTGTTGTGGTTAAAAATGCAGACATTCCAACGATATCTGGTTTATGTTCATTTATCGCAGCGATAAATTTCTCTGGAGCGCATTGAACTCCGATATCAATTACAGTAAAGCCAGCGCCTTCAAGCATGATATTTACTAAGTTCTTTCCAATATCGTGCACATCGCCTTTAACAGTACCCATCAAGAAAGTACCGATGGTTTCTGCACCAGTTTGAGCAAGTAATGGGCGGAGCACATTTAAAGCGCCAGACATTGCTTTTCCAGAGATGAGCATCTCAGGAACGAAGAAATCACCACGTTCGAAGCGTGCACCGACCTCTTCTAGAGCTGGGATTAACGCATCAAAGAGAATGGAGGAAGGGGTCATTCCGTCGGCAATTCCTTTGTTTGTGAGCTCTAAAACTGCCGGGGCATTTCCTACAAGAGTCTCATCAAATAGACCTTTGAGTATCTCTTCGTGGCTCATGCTGCGCCTACCTTTCCTGCTACCGCTGTTACTTGGTTCTTCTTTATCTCTCTGATGATCATCTCACCAAACTTAATTAATTGATCTTTTGTGATGCGCGCATCCGGACCTGAAATTGAGATTGCTGCGACTACCGAACCATTATGGTTAAAGACTGGAGCAGCAACTGCGACCAAACCTTCCTCTAATTCATTATCTAAAATCGCGTAACCAACTTTGCGTACTTTCTCTAATTCCTTTGTAAGCTGAGCTTTGGAAGTTATTGTTCGATTAGTTTTGCTTTGCAAGTTTCCAGAGGGAAGTTGTGCGGCATTGAATGCCAATAGAACTTTCCCAAGTGCCGAGGCATGATACGGAACATTTCTGCCTATCCAATTGGTGGCTCCAAGTAGATATTGTCCATCAACTTGATCTATTAATTTCAATTCATTATTTCCAGGAACTGCCAAATTAACCGATTCTGAAGTTTTAGTAGCAAGATTTTCAAGCACAGGTCGCATCCTGGCGATTAAAGCAGCATCTTGATTTTGAGTTGAAGCGAAGCGCATTAAAACTTCGCCACCAATATATGCGCCATCTCTATCTCTTCTAATTAGACCTTGTCGCTCTAATGCGCCGAGAATTCTGGAGGTTGTTGATTTTGGTAGATCTAATTGGCGCGCCAATTCTGATAGCAGTGGCGGCTCTTGAGAATTTAAAATTTCAATAAGTAAAGAGGTGGCTCGATCGACTGCTTGAGTGCCAGTCAGTGCCATAACTAACCTCCCTGAACTAAAAAGCTAACAACTGCCCAACTTCAAGGTTCCGCTATATGGAACCCCTGTTCCAACATCTGAGCGTATTCTCTATGGTTGACTTGGGTCAAGAGCGAAAGGCGCGCAATG
>CAYFJY010000019.1:0-12628 GCA_964343665.1 uncultured Actinomycetes bacterium
GCGGGAGCGTAGCCGAATCCATACCTTTAAGTAAGGAAGCAATGCCAGGTTTGCCAGTAAAAGCGAGAGCAGAGGTATCAAGAATCCCCAGCTTGTTCCCGAACTATCTATAACTTGACCTGCAATGGCGCTACCAATAGCGCCACCAGTTGGAGTTCCGGTTACGACCCAAGTCATGGCTTCGGTTAGTTCATTTTTTGAAACTTCTTTTTCCATCACGGCGTAGGCATTTACGAGTACTGGAGAGATACCCAGTCCATTTATGAATAGAAAAATCGCTAATAAGAGCAGGGATTTACTGATCAACAAACCAAATGCGGCTATGAATAGAAAATTTAGAGAATAAGTAAAAAGCTTCGCATTAGTTAATTTCCATCTTATTACACCATTAAAAAGTGCAGCGGTCCCACTACCGAGTGCCCATATGGCTAGCATCAAACCGGTTAAATGAGATTTATTTATCGAATTCATAAAAGCAACAACGCAAATTCCGACTGAACCAAAGTAAGCGCCTACGAAAAATATTGGGAGAACTATGGCTTGAGCACTCTCTCGTCTCATGATTGAGACCTCTCCAGATTTTTTCCTCACTTTTTCAATCGGAGGTTCGGTATCTTTTAATCGAGCAAGCGCAGGTTGTCCAACTATGACAAAAAGCATTGATGCAAATAAACCTGCCTCAGGAGCAATGGAAGTTGATAAGGCTGTGGCAATGAGTGGACCAAAAACGAAAACGATCTCATCCACCAGCGCCTCAAATGAAAATGCGGCGGTCTTTAATCTTTCTTCAGGTAGAACAAGAATCCAACGACGTCGAACCAAGCCTCCAGCACTTATCGTATTTAGCTCAGCAAATATTATTGAGACAAACCAGGTCCAAATTGGGTATTTGTAATGAACTAAAAATATGAAAATCGAGAATCCAAAAAATCTGAAGATTGTATTAATGTATAAAACCTTGCCTTGACCAAAAGAGTCTGCTGCTCGTGACCAATAAGGTTGCGAAATCGTGATGACTACTGAGGCAGTGGCAACCATCAAACCAGCCAATGCGTATGAACCTGTTTCATGAACTACTATCAATAAAAGTGCCAGTCTGTCCATCGACAAATGCATCCTCGCTACAAATCCAGCAATGGAGAAACGAGCCGCACCTTTTATATTGAAGATGCTTCGATAGTTATCGAACATGAAATTAAGCCTAATCTATTTACCCGCTAGGCTTAATACATGAATGAAATTCTGAATCTCGCAGTTGGTATTGCTGAGAGAGCCGGCACTTTGCTTCTAGATAGACCAGCGAAATTGGATATCGATACCAAGAGTTCAGATATAGATATAGTCACCCAGATGGATCGGGCATCCGAAAAATTAATCGTTGATGCCATTCTTGCTGCAAGACCTGATGATGGGATCATCGGTGAAGAGGGCGCAGATCGGCCGAGTAAATCAGGTTATACCTGGGTAATAGATCCAATAGATGGAACCGTTAATTATTTTTACAATATGCACGGCTGGTCTGTGAGCATTGCTGTCAAAGATGATAAAGGTCCAATTGTGGGTGTCGTCTATGCGCCTACTTTAAATTCTATGTATACAGCAACTAGAGGCGGCGGTGCGTTTCTAAATGGAGCACCAATCAAATGCAATGATCCAGTTGAATTAAATCTAGCGATGATCTCAACGGGTTTTCATTACCGAGAAGAGATTCGTAAGTTAGAGGTGGAACAATTCAATAGATTGATACTTAAAGTAAGAGACATTCGTAGAAATGGTTCAGCTGCATTAGATATCTGCCATGTGGCAGCTGGACTTGTTGATGGGTACTTTGAAATGGGACTTTATCCTTGGGATCGAGATGCGGCATCTTTGATTGCAACTGAAGCCGGGGCTGAAGTCTTAGTCCAGGAAGATCTAACCATCGCAGCTGGGCCACATTTACATAAGATTTTAAGCGCCGAGCTATTTGAATCTTGAGGTTATTCAGCAAACTTTCTCGATTAACTAGGGAGATTTACGCTCATTTAACGGCTCCTAAAAGCCAATTTGAGTCAATTTGAGCCTATATGAAGGCTATGGCAGGATTGCTCCCTGCGCTTTCGGATGATTCGAAATGCCAAGAGAAATTCCCGCAAGGAGAAATCAATGAACGTTCTAGATGCACTAGATGCTGCAAGCCTTCGTAAGGACATCCCACAATTCCGCGCTGGCGATGAATTGAAGATTCACGTCCGCGTTATTGAAGGTAATAAGAGCCGTTTTCAGGTTTTCAAGGGAATTGTAATCCGTCGTCAAGGCGACGGAATTCGTGAGAGTTTCACAATCCGTAAAGTTTCTTATGGTGTTGGCGTTGAACGTACCTTCCCAGTGCACACACCAGTTATTGAAAAGATCGAATTGGTAAAGAAGGGCGATGTTCGTCGCGCAAAGCTTTATTACCTACGCGACCTACGTGGTAAGGCTGCCAAGATTCGCGAAAAGCGCGATGGCGTTGAAGGTTATGGCGATGGAATTACTGTAACTCCAGAGGCAATCGCAGAAGCTGTTGAGGCAGAAGCTAAGGCAGCTGAGGCGGTCGTCGAGACTCCTGCAGTTGTTGAAGAAGTTGCTGCAGTCGAGACTTCAGTTGCCGAAGAAACAACTCCAGAAGTAGCGGACGCAGAAGAAGCTAAGTAATTGTTTCGCAAAGGTTCATTCCTTCGCGAAATTCCTGCGCTACTTATAGTTGCAGTAATCGTCTCGCTCTTTATCAAGACTTTTATTGTTCAGTTCTTCTATATACCTTCAGGCTCGATGGAGAACACCCTTCAAATCAATGATCGAGTAGCGGTAAATAAAGTTCCATTTATCACACGCGAAATTCATCGTGGAGATGTTGTTGTATTTCATGATCCTGCAAATTGGTTACCGACTTACGATCAGATTGAAGGAAATAAATACCTCTACAAGGCCAAAGAGGCTCTTGTAACAGTGGGTATCCTTCCAAATCCAGCTAAACAATATTTAGTAAAACGAGTAATTGGAGTCGGTGGAGATAACGTCCAATGCTGCTCAAAGAATGGCAAGCTCCTTATTAATGGCAAAGAGAGCAATGAGACATATGTCTTTGCAGGAAATAAACCGAGTGATATGAAATTTAATGTCACCGTCCCTGAGGGGAAGTTATGGGTTATGGGAGATCATCGTGGTGCATCGGCGGATTCTCGGTATCACCAAGATGACATCAATAAAGGATTTGTCCCTGAATCTGAGGTAGTTGGCCGAGTAGTTGCAGTTATTTGGCCCTTTAAGAACGCGAAGTTAGTGGATCGCGTTAATGCCCTTCATTGAAGATTCTTTAATTAGCGCAGGCCTCTCTCCGATTGCAGGAGTTGATGAGGCCGGTCGCGGTGCGTGCGCTGGACCATTAGTTATCGCGTCTGTGATTTTGCGGAATATATATTCGCCGAGGCTTTCAAAGCTCCGAGATTCAAAGCAGTTAAGCGAAAAACAGAGAGATGAACTTTTTCCTGTTATTAAGGAAGAGGCGCTGGCAATATCGGTGGTGAGAATTGAACCCGCAGAAATTGATGAGCGAGGAGTTCACGTTGCAAATCTTGAGGGTATGCGTAGAGCTGTTCAAACTTTAAGCACTCCACCAAATTATGTCTTGACTGATGGTTACCAGATTGATGGAATGGTGGCGCCGAGTTTGGCAATTTGGAAAGGCGACCAAGTTGCACCAACGATAAGTGCGGCATCAATAATCGCAAAGGTTACACGTGACGAGATCATGGTCGAACTGGATAAAGAGTATCCAGGGTATGGTCTAGCAAAGCACAAAGGCTACATAACCGCTTCGCATACTGCGGCGCTGAAAAGCCTCGGTGTCCTTGATATCCACCGAAAGTCCTATTCCAATATCGCTGCGCTCATTAATTAGGTAGCTGTGGATTAAAAAAGCGGCGGTAATGTGCACGAATTTATCTTTTGTGCATGAATTCATCAAAACAAGTAATCGGAAAGATCGGCGAGAGCGCAATCGCGCATTATCTACTAGAGCGTGGCTTTCGAATCTTAGATCGCAATTGGCGGATAAAAGATGGCGAAATTGATTTAGTTGCAAAAAGCCCATCGGGCAAAGTCCATTTTGTAGAGGTAAAGACCCGAAGTACGCTCGCTTTTGGCCACCCACTTGAGGCAATCAACAGGGAGAAAGCGCATCGATTGCAGAAATTAGCTCTTGCATGGCTGGTGACGAATAATCATTTCGGAAGAGAGTATCAAGTCGATGTCGCATCTGTGACTTTGAGCAAATCGATGCAGCCAACGATTGATTATCGTGCTGGAGTATTGTGAGTATCGCGACCACCAAAGCCATTGCTCTAAATGGAATCAAGGGCGAAGTTGTAATAGTAGAAGTCGATATCGCAGATGGTCTGCCAGGTTACTCATTACTTGGTCTACCGGATGCTGCTTTAACTGAATCTCGCGAGCGAGTTAGAGCAGCATTAGTTAATAGCGCTCAAGTTTGGCCAAATCGTAAAGTAACTATCTCTCTCTTGCCCGCTTGGCTACCAAAATCAGGCAGCGGCTTTGATTTACCAATAGCAATGGGAATTCTCTCCGCATCTGGAGTCATAGGTGATATTTCGGATCTACTTTTTGTGGGCGAACTTTCTTTGGAAGGTGCTATTAGAAATACTCGTGGGGTCTTGCCATCTTTAATCTCCGCATTTCAAAATGGCATTCGTAGAGCGGTAATTCCTGCTGCAAATTTGCAGGAAGCTAGATTGATTCCAGAGTTACAAGTCTTTGCATTTGAGAAACTAAACGAATTAGTCAATTGGTTACAGACTGGTGAGTTAGTAGAACAGCACGAATTTGATTTTAAATTTATTGAGCGAGATAGCCAATTAGATTTCTCTGATGTTGCAGGTCAATTCCAGGCAAGAAGGGCCGCTGAAATTTCCGCAGCAGGCGGTCATAACTTCATGATGATAGGACCTCCTGGAGTAGGCAAGACAATGATTGCAGAGCGCCTACCTTCAATTCTCCCGCCACTTTCAAAAGAGGAGACTCTAGAGGTCACTGCGATACATTCGATTACTAATAGCAATCGCGCACCACTTTCTAGATACGCACCATTTATCTCACCACATCACAGCGCCACACGAATTGCGATGGTTGGCGGCGGGGCGCACACAATTAAGCCCGGTGTCTGTAGTTTGGCGCATCGCGGAGTTCTTTTTATTGATGAAGCGCCAGAATGCAGTAGCGGGGTTTTGGATTCTTTGCGGCAACCATTGGAATCTGGCTCTATAACTATTTCGCGAGCAAATGGAAATCTAACTTTCCCTGCTCGTTTTATTTTGATTTTGGCAGCTAACCCTTGTCCGTGCGGGAAGTTCAGTGGAAGGGGGCGCAGCTGCACATGTACTTCAGTTCAAATAAGGAGATATCTAAATAAACTATCAGGACCGCTGCTTGACCGAATTGACCTTAAAGTTTCAGTTGAGAATGTTGGCAGAGCAGAATTAGCAGCGACCAATAATGAATCAAGTAGCTTGATTAGGCAACGAGTCATAAATGCACGCGAATTAGCAGCAGCAAGATTCGCTGATGAACCCTGGAAATTAAACTCAGAGATACCCCCGCGTGCCTTACGAAACAAATATCAACCAGATCGGTATGCAATGAATTTTCTTCATGATGAATTAGATAAAGAGCGAATCACAGCTCGAGGTTTACATAAAATCATAAGAACAAGTTGGACAATCGCTGATTTAAAATGTCTAAGTCGCCCCACTCTCGAAGAAGTAACTGAAAGTTACAGATTGCGAGAAGGAATTGAATAAAGAATTGATTGCTCGCGCACAGTTATTTGCAAGCATTGAACCTGGCTTGACCTTTTGGTCGCGTGAAGTTTTCGAAAAAGGACCGGAAGAAGTCGTACGACTCTGTAATGAGAAGAGATACGAATATGATGTAAGGGCGATTCTTGCAACAAATGGCGAAGAGGTATTAAAAAAAATCGACTCAATGGGATTTGAATTTGTAGTACCTGGTGAGAAATTCGAGGATTTATCAGCACCACCAATCGGTTTGACGTGTAGGGGAAATAAAGATCTACTGGATTCCAAATCCATATCAATAGTCGGAACTAGAAATCCAACTCCGTATGGTTTGAAAACGGCCACCGAAATAGCGGCTCAATTCGTAGATCGGGAATGGGTTGTCGTAAGTGGCGGTGCATATGGAATAGATACTGCTGCCCATAAAGGCGCATTAATTGCAGAAGGCGAAACTATTGCAGTGTTGGCTTCTGGATTAGATGTTATTTATCCTGCTGGCAATTCACGGTTATTCAGTGAGATTGCAGATTCTGGCGTGTTAATTAGCGAATATATGCCCGGAGTGCCAGCGTTACCTCACAGGTTTTTAAATCGAAATCGATTGATTGCGGCGTTAAGTAAGGGAACTATGGTCGTAGAAGCTGCTTTCAGATCCGGGGCTCTTCGAACTGCATACAATGCGCGTGAATTAAATCGAATCGTGATGGCAATTCCCGGCCCAATAAATTCTCCGCTATCTGAGGGTTGTCATAGATTGATTGGAGAAGGTGCAGCGACAATATGCTGCGGAGTAAATGATGCACTGGAATTGATGCGATAATTGACTTAATGAAATCCGGATTTGTAGCCATTGTTGGCCGCCCAAATACCGGTAAGTCGACCCTAATTAATGCGTTAGTCGGTAAGAAAATCGCAATCACGTCACACCATCCAAACACCACGCGCCATGCAATTAGGGGGATAGTTAACGGATCTAATTTTCAAGCTGTACTCGTTGATACTCCAGGTGTGCATAAACCAAGGACACTTTTAGGAAATCGATTAAATGAGGTCGTAGTTGAGAATTTAGCTGAGGTCGATTTGATAATAATGACCCTTCCAGCCAATGAAAATTTTGGAACAGGCGACAAACATATTTTGGACTTAATTCAAGGAAGTAAAGCCAAAAAAATAGTTGCTTTGACCAAAATAGATACTGTTTCTAAAGAAAGAATCCCGGAGCGCTTACTTGAGATAAGTCACCTTGCAAATTGGGACGAAATCGTCCCAGTATCCGCTTTGAAATCAATTCAAGTAGATGTATTAAATGAAATATTCTCTAAATATTTGCCTGACGGCCCAAGACTTTATCCAGATGATCAATTAAGCGATCAGAGTGATGAAAAGTTAATCTGTGAATTTATTCGTGAATCCGCTATAAAAGGTGTTCGTGAGGAGTTGCCGCACTCAATTACCGTCACTTTGGAGGAACTTCGCAAACGTCAGGATAAAGAGTTCTATGACGTGCACGCCACGATCCATGTCGAACGTGACTCTCAACGTGCGATTTTGCTTGGGCATAAAGGTGAAGTTTTGAAGGAGATAGGAACTGCAGCTCGAAAAGAGATCGAGACTCTATTGGGATCTAAATGTTTCCTTGGACTTCATATAAAAGTATCAAAAGAGTGGCAGAGGGATCCTAAATTACTTGAGCGTCTGGGCTTTACTGAGTAATTGCTTTGCGAGATGCAAAGTAAGAGCCAATTAAGACCAACGGTAGACCTACGATAATTCCGATAGTTAATGGTTCTCCCAAAATCAAAACACCAAGCACTACCGCAAATGCAGTGTTCAAATAAGTAACCATTGACCCACGAGCTTGGCCAATTTCTTTGACTAATTTGAAGTAGACCATAAAGGCGATTCCGGTACTCAAAACCCCAAGGCCTATTAATGATGCTGTGGCGTTAAATGATGGAGTTTTTTCAGGCCAAGACAAAATAGCAGATGGTGCAAAAATGATCGCTGTTATTGCCATTGCAATTGCATTGATCGCAACTCCATCTCCGTTAGGCATCCCTTTAAGAATTATTGCCATTGCAGTTGAGTAAAGAATGGCTGCTAACACTGTTTGGAAAACTGAAAAAGTATCGGCAGTTCCTGAGATAGTTTCTATTCCAACGATCAGAACTAAACCGATGAATCCGATTACGATTCCAAGCAACCGTTTGTGATGCCAGACTGTTTTATCACCAGCCAAGGATGAGTAAATAGTCGACCAAATTGGAACAGTCGCGACGAGCAATCCAGCCAACCCAGAGTTGATCTTGGTCTCTGCATGAGTGATCAAATACCAAGGTCCGCACATCTCAAATAGCGCGTAGATAAATATCCATTTGAATCCTCGGAGAGTCTCTTTGACGACGCCTCTTCGAATCGCGATTGGAAACAAAATAGCTGCACCGATAACTACTCTTCCAAATACGACAACGGATGGCTCCCATTCACGAACTGCCACCCTCATGAATAGATAGGGAACTCCCCAAAGAAATCCGACTAAAACAAATAAACCGAGATGTCTACGAGTCATTAGGCTCGAAAGTCTATCTGATTACCTTCTTGTAGAGTTCAATGGTCTCTTTTGCGACCGCATCCCAACCAAAGTGCTTCTCCGCACGTACTCTTCCAGCTTTTCCCATCGAACTTAATAGATTGGGATTGGCCATCATTTCCTCGATTTTATTACTGAAATCTGCTTCAAACTTGTTTATGTTTTTTGAATCGTAATCAATCAAACATCCAGTTTCATTATCTGAAACTACTTCTGGGATTCCGCCAACTCTTGATGCAAGAACTGCGGTTTCGCAACCCATTGCCTCCAAATTAACTATTCCTAGAGGTTCATAGATTGAAGGACACAAGAAGAGATCAGCCCCCGTTAATAAAGAGGTTAATTCATCATGTGGAGCCATCTCTTTGATCCACCAAACATTTCTTCGCTCTTGTTGTAACTCGTGAATTAGCGCTGCAACCTCTGCA
The DNA here is from genome assembly GCA_964343665.1 of uncultured Actinomycetes bacterium. GTDB lineage: Bacteria > Actinomycetota > Actinomycetes > Nanopelagicales > Nanopelagicaceae > ZLKRG08. Next base: position 8,853 of record CAYFJY010000019.1, read on the forward strand.
CCGATTCCTGGCTCATCAGGTGATCCCGCGGCAAGCACCAATCCATATTCAGGGGATACTTTCTTCCAAGCTCGCAGTAGATGTGCCAACCCTTTCTGCCTAGTGATTCTTCCTACGAAGATTGCATAACGCCCGTTGATCCCATATTTACTTTGCGCATTAGTTTCATGGTTTGGCGAGAATCTAGTGACATCAACGCCATTTCGGATAGTGACTACTTTCTCTGGGTTTACATCCGGATATGCTTTAAGAACATCTGCGCGCATTCCATCAGATACCGCAATGATTGCGTCAGCGCTTTCATAAGCGCTCTTTTCGACCCATGAAGAGATTTTGTAGCCGCCACCTAATTGCTCGGCTTTCCAAGGTCTAAGAGGTTCTAGTGAATGAGCACTAACGATGTGGGGAATACCATGCAGCAACTTTGAAGTGAAACCAGCAAAGTTTGCATACCAAGTATGTGAATGGACCACATCAACTCCAGCCAATTGATCGGCGATCATTAAATCAGTTGCCAATGCCTGAAGTGCGGGGTTTGATTTTTCAAAACCGCTTGGAGTCGCGTATCCGAAAGCATCAGGTCGGACTCCACCAAAGCAATGGACATCAACATTGATATTAGGTTGATTACGAAGTGCTTCCGATAACTGCACCACATGGACACCAGCGCCACCATAAACTTGAGGCGGCCACTCTTTTGTAACTAGTCCGACTTTGATAACTGGATTTCCTAGCATGACTGAACCTTAAGTATAAAAACCCTATCCCGCCAGCGATAACACCTCTAAACTTCACACATGGCAAATAGAGATTTCCCTTTGGGAATCGTCCTCGCAGGAGGAGAGGGAAAGCGATTGATGCCATTGACTGCAGATCGCGCAAAACCTGCGGTTCCATTTGGCGGTTCATACAGATTGATTGATTTCGTTCTATCAAATTTAGTCAATGCAGATCTCAGACGAATCGCAGTTTTAACTCAGTACAAATCACATTCATTAGATCGTCACATCACTACCACCTGGAGAATGTCCACCTTGCTTGGCAACTACATAACTCCAGTACCAGCTCAACAAAGATTAGGCCCTCGCTGGTATACAGGAAGTGCCGATGCAATCCTTCAGAACTTTAACTTAATTCATGATGAGAATCCGAAAGATGTTCTCGTATTCGGCGCCGACCACGTTTATCGAATGGATCCGATGCAGATGTTCGAACAACATCGTCAGACAAACGCTGGTATCACCATTGCAGCAATTCGCGTTGCAAGAGATGAAGCAAGTGAATTTGGTTGCATCGAATTAGCTGAAGATGGAATCACCATAAAGGCATTCCACGAGAAACCAGCAAACCCACCAGCAATGCCGGGTCATCCAGATTTGACCTTAGTGTCTATGGGAAATTACATATTCCGACGTGATGTGATGGAAGAGGCCTTGATTTTAGATTCAGAGAATCTTGAATCACGCCACGATATAGGCGGAAATATAATTCCTATGCTCACTCAACAGGGTGTTGCAAAAGTTTATGATTTTGCAAATAACGTCGTTCCGGGCGAAACCCCAAGAGATAAGGGTTACTGGCGAGATGTTGGTTCAATTGATGCCTATTTTGATGCACATATGGATTTAGTATCAGTACATCCAATTTTCAATTTATATAATCGAGATTGGCCACTACTTACAAATCCTCCATCATTACCGCCAGCAAAGTTCTCCGAAGGCGGAATCGCGCAGGATTCAATCGTCGCAGCAGGTTCGATAATCGCCGGAGGACATTTAGGCCATACAGTTACGGGTTATGACGTTCACGTAGGAAGTGGCGCATATGTTGATCATGCAGTTCTGATGCCCAACGTTCGTGTAGGTGATAGGGCTGTAATACGTAGGGCAATTATTGATAAGAGTGTGGTCATTGAAAATGGCGCTCAGATCGGCGTGGATCTCGAAAGAGATCGCCAACGTTTTACCGTGACCGAGAGCGGCATTGTCGTGGTTGGTAAAGGCGTTCGAGTAACTGCTTAGAAATACTCAGTCTTACTAACTAAATCCTTATATTTTGCAAAGACCTCTGGTGTTGATTTACTTTCAAAAAACTTAGTCTCTCCATTTTTCCATTCAGGCATTTCACCTGTTAATGCCCATGCAGCTTGTTTGGCAGCGCCATTTGCAACATATTCACCTGCAGGCGGAACCAATACCTCTCTTCCAAATATGGAAGAAGCGATCTTTCCAACTGCTGGGTTTTTCGCTGCACCACCAACTAACATGATTCGATTTACAGCTACATTTAATTTTTCAAGTGATTGAACTGCATCTGCCAATCCACAGAGCATTCCTTCTATATATGCGCGAGCTATATTCGCTGGATCTGAATTACTTAGCGATATTCCATTTAAAGTGCCTCGAGCATTCGGCCTATTTGGAGTTCGCTCACCTTCGAAATAGGGAAGTAGGGTCAATCCTTGCGCACCAGCTTCGGCACTTAGCGCTAATTCAGCCAGTTCATCGTGGTTTACTTTTAGTAATTTACATGCAGCATCAAGAATTCTCGCTGCATTCAAAGTACAAACTAATGGCAAGAATCTACCGGTGGCATCGGCGAAACCTGCAACCTCTCCACTTGGATCATGAGTTGGTGTATCGCTTACTGCAAATGCTGTGCCGGATGTTCCCAGTGAAACTACGACATCTCCAGGTTTGGCGCCAACTCCAAGCGCTGCTCCAGCATTATCGCCTGCCCCTGGCGCGATTTTTATTCCTTTAAATTCACCGCCAATTTCAGAAGGTTTTAAAACTTTCGGAAGAATCACATCTTGGCCACGTAGGGCGATTTTCAGCAGATCTCTTCTATATTCACTCTTGATTGAATCAAAATAACCAGTACCTGAAGCATCGCTTCGATCAGTGAAAAGATCATTCAAATTCGAACTGCCAGTTAAGCACCATGATAAATAGTCGTGAGGCAGACAAACAGCTGCAATCTTCTTTGCGTTCTCTGGTTCATGATCAACTATCCATCTCAACTTAGTTGCAGTAAAGGAAGCAACCAATAGTGAACCAGTTGCCTTTGCAGTTGCATCTGCGCCGCCAAATTCATTGTTTAAATCAATTGCTTCCTTGGCTGAACGTGTGTCGTTCCAAAGAAGTGCTTTTCTAATTGGTGAGCCGGTCTTATCAAGCGTTACTGCTCCATGCTGTTGCCCGCCTATTGAAATAGCTCCTACGCCCTTTAAGTCATCTACATCAGATATCGCTCTATTTAAGGCAAGTTGCCAATCTTTAGGATCGCACTCAGTTCCTTCTGGATGTGCGGCTCTAGATTCGCGGATTAATTCTCCACTCTCAATATCTCGCACAACAATCTTCACAGATTGAGTGGAGGAGTCGACACCTGCGACCAATTTCGCGCTCAAAGAACCACCTTTGCTAGGCAAGTAGAGGGCCTTAAGGCTAGACTGCGCAGGTCAGCGTTGACCATCAGTTTTATCAATAAATCAAAAAATCTTTTGGAGTTTTTCATGCGTATTGGTGTGCTCACTGGCGGCGGAGATTGCCCAGGTCTTAATGCAGTAATTCGTGCAGTTGTTCGTAAAGGTGTAAAAGAGTACGGACATGAGTTTGTTGGTTTCCGAGATGGTTGGCGTGGACCACTAGAAGGTCTAACTATGGAACTAAACCTTCACACTACCCGAGGAATTTTGCCTCGAGGCGGAACAATCCTTGGCTCATCGCGTACCAATCCATTTAAGATTGAAAATGGCGTTGAGCGAATCAAGG
>CAYFJY010000019.1:12638-14113 GCA_964343665.1 uncultured Actinomycetes bacterium
CCATACGACTGCGGAATCACATCACCGAGCTTTGATCGTGGAGGTTATGGGTCGCCATGCCGGATGGATCGCACTTCATTCAGGAATTGCAGGCGGGGCTGCTTGTATTTTGATTCCTGAAGTTAAATTCTCAGTCGATAAGGTTTGCGAATGGGTCGAATCTAGATTCAAGCAATCATATGCACCTATTATCGTTATTGCTGAAGGTGCAATTCCACAAGATGGCGATATGGTCACGAAGGATCAGACTCTTGATGCTTTTGGTCATGTGAAACTCTCTGGAATTGGTGATTGGCTTGCAAAGGAGATTGAAGCGCGAACTGGTAAAGAAGCGCGCACCTCAGTACTCGGTCATATCCAACGTGGTGGAACTCCAACTGCTTTCGATCGAGTATTAGCTACTCGATTTGGATTACATGCAATCACTGCAGCATCTGAGGGAGATTGGGGCAAGATGGTTGCTCTCCACGGCACCAATATCGCTCGAGTGCCTTTAGCCTCTGCAACCGAGAAGCTAAAAACTGTACCGATTGAGCTATATAAAGAAGCAGAGATCTTCTTCGGATAATCGCGAAAATAATTAGTAATCAGAGCTAATTAAACTTCGTTAGAATTCAACGATGGCCACCACTTCGGATAGCGCTCCAAAGCGCGAAAGCGCTTTGGATTCACTATTTACGCCTGGATTGGTCGCGGCCCAACAACCTAATTGGTCGAAAGACGATTTAGAGCTAGCAACAAAGGAATTAAAAAGCTTTCCGCCTTTGGTATTCGCGGGCGAATGCGATGATCTGAAATCAAGAATTGCCCAAGCAGCAGAAGGTAAGGCATTTTGGTTGCAAGGCGGTGATTGCGCTGAAACATTTGCATCTGCAACTGCTGATTCGATACGTGATCGAATCAAGACAATTCTTCAGATGGCTGCGATTTTACAGTATTACTCATCTCTACCAGTAATCAAAGTCGGTCGCATGGCTGGCCAATTTGCAAAGCCTCGATCAAGTGACACCGAAACAAGAGATGGCGTCACTTTGCCTGCCTATCGTGGCGATGCTGTTAATGATCTTGAATTCACAGAGGAAGCGCGTAAACCAAATCCTCAAAGATTGGTTCGTGTTTACAACACTTCAGCTGCAACTTTAAATTTAGTTCGCGCTTTTACTCAAGGTGGCTTTGCAGATCTTCGTAAAGTGCATGATTGGAATAAAGGATTCGTCAAGGACAACCCATATGCGACTCGCTATGAAGCTATGGCTAGCGAGATTGGAAGAGCGCTTGAATTCATGCGCTCTGCTGGCGTAGATCCCGAAGAGTTCAAAACTGTTGAATTTTTTGCAAGTCACGAAGCGCTAATTCTTGAATATGAGAAGGCGTTAACCCGTATCGATTCACGTACCGGAGACCCATATGACGTCTCTGGTCACTTTATTTGGATCGGGGAGCGCACGCGTCAATTAGATGGTGCACATATTGAT
>CAYFJY010000020.1:0-14052 GCA_964343665.1 uncultured Actinomycetes bacterium
GGCAGATAGCAGCTTCGATATCGTTTCCAAAATTGATCGCATGGAGTTAGATAATGCGATCAACCAGGCAGTGCGTGAACTTGATACTCGATTTGATTTCAAGGGAACCGGCACCAAGCTTGAGATGTCCGGCGAGAAGATGAATATTGAATCCGAGACCGAAGAGCGCGCCAAGGCTGCACTTGAAGTTCTAAAAGAGAAGATGATCAAGCGCAATGTATCGCTCAAGCATCTTGATGCTGGTCAACCTCAACAATCTGGAAAGTTAACCAAAATATCTGTCACACTTAAAGAAGGTATCACTACAGAGAACGCCAAGAAGGTTGCGAAGATTTTGAAAGATGAAGGTCCAAAATCTCTCAAAACTCAGATACAAGGTGACGAACTACGCGTTTCGAGTAAGTCCAGAGATGATTTACAGAGCGCAATCGCAATTCTGAAAGCAGCGCCATTAGATTTCGCCATTCAATTTACAAATTATAGATAAGATTTAAATTGAGTAAATACAAACTTGGATTGGTTTATGGTTTATCGGCTTACATTATCTGGGGAATTTTGCCTCTCTATTGGCCACTCCTAAAACCCGCTTCAGCTCTTGAGATCGTTTCGCATCGAGCCATTTGGACCTCAATTTTATGTTTAATTTTATTAGCATTTCAAAAACAACTAAGAGTAATACTTTCATTAATTTTCAGTAGAAAAGTATTTTTCAGATTGGTTCTGGCTTCAATTCTTATTTCCACCAATTGGTTGGTTTATGTTTGGGCTACAAATCATGGCCAAGTGGTTGAAGCGGCACTTGGCTATTACATAAATCCGTTGATAATCATTGCTTTTGGTGTGATTCTATTAAATGAAAAATTGCGAAAACTTCAATGGTTTGCAGTAGGCCTAGGAGCAATAGGTGTTATCGTTCTAACTTTAGATTACGGCCGCTTGCCTTGGATTGCGCTCGCTCTTGCCATTTCATGGGGTTCTTACGGTCTGATTAAGAAGCAGTTAAACCTCGGCGCCGTTGAAGGGCTTGCAATCGAAACTTTGATTTCGTTTATTCCTTATGCGGGATATTTAATTTATTTGGCATCGCGCGGTGAAGGACAATGGGGACATAAACCAAGTTTGACCTTACTTCTAACTGCAGCTGGGGCAGTGACCGCAATTCCCTTACTTCTTTTTAATGGATCAGCTACCAGGCTTCCGTATTCAACATTTGGCCTTTTGCAATACATAGTTCCCACACTGCAATTCTCAATTGGAGTCTGGGTAAATCATGAATCAATGCCAGCGGCAAGATGGTTTGGATTTTTTATTATTTGGGGTGCGCTCTTTGCACTTGCTACGGATCTAGTTAAATCAACCAACTCGGTCAATAACTAGATCGCATAAAGAAAAAAGCGACGAGCTAGTCTGACTTATCTGCAAAGGTCCAAGCGCTGCTCTAGCTTCCTTTGCAATTTGTTGTAACTGTGCGCGAGATTCCGCCATCGCTTTATGGTTTCGTAATTCTTTGATGACCCAATCAACTTTATCTTTTGATTTAATCGGTCCCGAGAGCGCTAATTTTAATTTAGCGTCTTTAGGGTCATCAGATTTCATCGCATTTAAGGTCACTAGTGTTGGAATTCCCTCTCGAAGATCTGTTCCGGGTGTCTTTCCTGAATCATGGCTATCACTTGCGATATCGATAATGTCATCTGCCAGCTGAAAAGCGATTCCGATCTTCTCGCCAAATTGAGTTAGAGTCTCAATCTCTTCTCTCGTGCAACCTGCAAACATGGATCCAAAACGAAGTGAAGTTGCAATTAATGAACCGGTCTTATCTGCAACCACTTGTAAGTAATGCGCCAGTGGATCCTCGAATTTCGATGGTCCTTGAGTCTCAAGTATTTGGCCAATTACTAAGCGCTCAAAGGTATCGGCTTGTAATTTGACTGCTTCAGGCCCAAGTTCTGCCAATAGCTGTGACATCTTTGCAAAGAGATAATCTCCAGTCAGAATCGCAACTGAATTACCCCAACGACTATTAGCGCTCTCGACTCCGCGTCGAAGTGGAGCTTCATCCATGACATCGTCGTGATACAAAGTTGCTAGATGGGTAAGTTCGCAGACTGCTGCAGCTTTAATTACCTTTTCATTAATTCCAGATCCAACTAACGCACCCAAAATAGTAATTAACGGACGAAAGCGTTTACCACCCGCAACAATTAGGTGTCTAGAAGTTTCATTTGCAAAGAGATATCTACCTTCGATTCGAGAGGTAAGCATTCCCTCAACTTGAGCAAGTCCAGAGGTAATCTCAGCCTCAAGTTCTGGCGCCAGACTTGGAATTCCGAATGCAGCCATTTTCTTAGGTTAATTACCTAATAAAACTTGCATATGAATTGATGAAGTTGATCAAAGGGGTTGGGATTACGCCAAATAGAATCGTTGCGATTCCACTTGCCATGACCACACTTCTTGTGAGAACAGATGGGATAACCACAGTGGTTCCATCATCAGTAGCATCTTTGAAGAACATCAAAACAATGACTCGGATATAGAAGAAAGCCGCTACCGCAGATGAGAGAACGCCTGCAATAACAAGCGCGGTACCACCAGATTCATATGCAGCTGAGAAGATAGAGAATTTTCCGATAAATCCTGCGGTAAGTGGAATTCCAGCAAATCCAAGTAGGTAGGTTGCAAATAGCGTTGCTACAAGTGGTGAGCGTTTAGCAAGACCTGCCCAACGATTTAAATCTGTTACCTCTCCACTTGAATCTCTAATCAAAGTGACAATTGCAAATGCGCCGATAGTTGTTATGCCATATGTTGCAAGATAGAAAATAGATGCACTTAGGCCATTTCCACTTAATGCATAAACTCCTGTAAGAAGGAATCCAGCATGCGCAATTGATGAATAAGCAAGCATTCGTTTGACATCTCTTTGTGCAATTGCAACTAGTGAACCTAAAGCCATCGTCACAATTGCAATGATCATAAGTATCGGACGCCAAGACCATTCCGCATTCGCAAAACTGACATAGAAAATGCGAAGCATCGCACCAAATGCAGCTAACTTGGTTGCAGCCGCCATAAAAGCAGTGATTGGAGTAGGTGCACCTTGATAAACATCTGGAGTCCATGCGTGGAATGGAACAGCGCCGACTTTAAATAAGAGGCCAACTGAGATGAAGATAATTCCGATGAGCAAGAAGACATTGTTGCCAGTGCCACCAACAACTGCCTGGCGAATACCGCCCAAAGTAATGCTTGCCGAAGCTCCATAAAGGAATGCTGCGCCAAATAGAAAGAATGCCGATGCAAATGCACCAAGCAAGAAGTATTTAAGCGCTGCCTCTTGCGACATCAATCGACGACGTCTTGATAAACCAGTCATCAAGTAAAGTGGCAGAGAGAGCATCTCAAGTGCAACAAAGAGCGTAATTAAGTCGGTCGATACTGGAAATAGCAACATTCCTGATACTGCAAATAAAGTTAATGGGTAAACCTCTGAGACTCTAAGCCCAGCAGCAGAAGCTTCAATCTCCTCTTTTGAACCAGGAATAGCAGAGGCTACTGCTGTGAAATTCTTCTCATCAGCGATTAACAGCGTTCCAAGAAGTGCTATTACGATAACAAAGAGTTGAATCAGGAATGCGCCGCCATCGTAAGCAACTGATCCGCCTGCCACATCACCGGCTTCTTGGCCGCGAATATTTATGACTTGGAATAAGGCAATCAAAAGAGTGATCAGAGTGATTGGTAGCTGCAACGATGCTCGTCTTTCACGAGGTGCAAACGCCTCAACTAAAACGCCAATCAATCCACCTGCCAAAACAATAATGATCGGTGCAAGCAACGAATAATTAAGAACAGGAGAGATAAAACCGCCCATTATTTGCCTCCTACACTCGACGCAGGATCGCTAAATCCAAGCGCAGAAATCGTGGCGCTCGCCGCCGGATTGATGATGTTCAGAAGTGGTGCTGGATAGAAACCAAGGGCGATAATCACTGCAATCACTGGTGCAATCGCAAATTTTTCACGTAAATTCAAATCAGGCAAATTTTCGTTACCCGCTGTTGTCGGACCGTGTAACGCCTTCTGCACTGGGATCAATATGTAGAGCGCGGCCAGTACGATTCCGAAGGTTGCGATAATCGCAACTACTGGATAACGAGTATAAGTACCAACTAGAACTAAGAACTCACTTACGAAGCTAGATAATCCAGGAAGTGCAAGTGATGACATGCCTGCGATGAAGAAGGACCAAGCCATTACCGGCGTTACTCGCTGCAACCCGCCAAAATCTGAAATCGTTGATGAACCACGTCGTGATGCCATCCAACCTGCGACCAAGAAGAGCGCTGCAGTCGAAAAGGCGTGATTGAACATATAGAGAGTTGCACCGCTATGACCTTGAGATGTCATAGCGAAGATACCCATTGTTATAAAACCAAAGTGCGAGATCGATGTAAATGCAATCAATCGCTTTATATCTCGCTGCCCAATTGCCAAGAAAGCTCCGTAAATAATAGAGATGACCGACAAGACCAAGATTGTTGGTGTGAAAGTCTTAGCGGCATCTGGAAATAAAGTTAAGCAGTAACGGATCATGCCGAAAGTTCCGACCTTATCGAGCACGCCTAAAAGTAGAACTGAGGTACCTGCGGTTGCAGAATTTGCCGCATCTGGAAGCCAAGTATGAAATGGCCAGAGTGGTGCTTTAATTGCAAATGCAATAAAGAATCCGAGGAATAGCCAATTCTGAGTCGAACTAGAAATGTTTAAAGTTGAAAGTGCACCAATATCAAATGTACGTCCAACTTGCGAACCTGCAATCACGAAAAGTGCGATTATCGAAGCCAACATCAATAAGCCGCCAAATAAGCTATAAAGCAGGAATTTCACCGCAGCTTGTGAACGTTGGCCACTTCCATATCCACCAATTAGGAAATAGACCGGTACCAACATCGCCTCAAAGAAGACATAGAACAAGAAGACATCTGTCGCAGCAAATACACCAATCATCATCGTTTCTAGAACCAAAATAAGAATGTAGAAAGTCTTTACTGACCAGCGACCACCGGTTGCTTCATTCCAACCTGCTAAGACCACGATTGGCGCAAGAATTACTGACATCAAGATAAGCACCAAAGCGATGCCATCAATACCAACTGCGTAGTTGATACCAAAGGCAGGAATCCATGATCGCTTCTCTACAAATTGCAGACCAGCATCACTGCGATCAAATTGAAGCGCTAATGCGATTCCGGCAACTGCCACTACCAAAGAAGTTGCAAATGCCAGCTGCTTGATGGATTTTTCTCGCTCCTTATTTACAGTTGCAATCAATGCTGCTCCTACGAGCGGAAGCAGTTGCATAATCGTCAAGAAGCTCATTGTGTTACCACCCAGATCGCCAGAAGAAGAATCGCTATACCAGCCAACATCATTGCGGCATAGCTACGTACAAATCCCGTCTGTAATTTGCGGAGCAATTGCCCTGAGCCAACTGCTGCGCCACCAATTCCATTTACTGCACCGTCGATGATGTTCTCGTCTACCGAAACCAGAGATTTTGTGAGTGCTTGGCCTGGGCGCATGAAAACTGCCTCGTTGAATGCATCCTGCATCAAATCTTTACGTGCAATTCGAGTGAATACTGATACGCGTTCTGGTGCACTTGGATTGGATTCAGCGCGATATTTGAGGATTGCGTAACCCACACCAATTGCAACCAAAATCAATGCGATTGCACTTACTGTCATCGGCGGAAGAAGTTCTGAATGTTCTTCGTGGTGTTCAGATGCAACAACCGGTGCCAACCAATTCTTTAAGGCATCACCACTTGTAAACAAGAAGCCTGATGCAACTGAACCAATAGCCAAAATTGCCATTGGCAACCACATCAGAATCGGTGATTCGTGTGGATGTGCATTGTCATCCCATCGCTTATTGCTAAAGAATGTCAGAATCACTACGCGTGACATATAAAAGGCGGTTATTGCAGCACCAATCAAAGCAGCGCCGCCGAGTAAGTATCCCTTTGCGCCGCCAGCGTTTAGTGCAACTTCAATCAATTTATCTTTTGAATAGAAACCTGCAAATGGTGGCACGCCGATGATTGCAAGATATCCAAAACCAAATGTGATTGCGGTGATTGGCATGAACTTACGGAGCGCTCCGTATTTACGCATATTTACTTCATCATTCATTCCATGCATCACGGAACCTGCGCCTAGGAACATACCTGCTTTGAAGAAACCGTGAGTAAGCAAATGCATGATTGCAAATGCATAACCTGCGGGACCAAGTCCTGCGCCAAGAATCATGTAACCAATCTGCGACATTGTAGAAGCAGCTAGCGCCTTCTTAATGTCATCTTTTGCAGTACCAACTAACGCACCAAATAACAGGGTGATCGCACCGATTACCGCTACCGCGGTCTGCGCATTTGGAGCTAGATCAAATATGAAATTTGAACGGGTAATCAAATAAACGCCGGCAGTAACCATCGTCGCAGCGTGAATCAATGCAGAGACAGGTGTCGGGCCAGCCATGGCATCGCCTAACCATGCCTGAAGTGGAAATTGTGCTGACTTACCAGTTGCAGCAACTAAGAGCATGATGCCGATTGCAGTTAGCGCTCCCGTTGATGCATGGTGCGCATGTTCTTTGATTCCGCTAAAAGATACAGCGCCGAATGTTACGAACGAGATCATGATGGCAAATGAGAGCCCCATATCTCCAACGCGATTCATAACAAATGCCTTCTTTGCCGCTGTGGCGTAAGCAGGCTTTTGATTCCAGAAACCAATTAATAGGTACGAAGCAAGGCCTACGCCTTCCCAACCAACATAAAGATTTAGATAAGAGTCTCCAAGCACAAGTAATAACATGGCGGAGATAAATAGATTCAAGTATGCAAAGAAGCGACGACGATCATGATCATGCGACATATATGCGATCGAATAGATATGTATCAAAGTTCCGACGCCAGTAATTAATAGCACGAAACAAATCGAAAGCTGATCAAGAAGAAATCCCGCATCAACATGGAAATTACCAACATGAATCCAGGTGAATAACTTCTGAGTCATTGCGCGCTCTTCGGTTGGTAGAGCCAACATATCGTTGAACAACTTCAGACCGAGAAGGAATGACGCGCCTGATAACGCAGTAGCCAAAATATGGCCCCACTTATCAGTTCTGCGGCCACCCAGAAGAAGAGTCGCCGCACCTAGCAAAGGCAGACCTATCAAATAACCAATCAAATTACTCACCATTATCGACTCAACAAACTTGCATCATCGACAGATGCAGATCGACGGGAACGATAAATCGTTACGATAATCGCTAAACCAATAACAACTTCGCAAGCTGCGATAACCATGGTGAAGAAAGCCACGATCTGGCCCTCTAGATTTCCATTGATGCGAGCGAAAGTAACGAATGCCAAGTTTGCAGCATTTAACATCAACTCAATGCACATGAAAACCACGATTGCGTTTCGGCGAACTACTACACCGACTGCGCCAATTGTGAAAAGTAGAGCAGCGACATATAAGTAATTTATGGGGTTCATTTAGCGCTCCTCTCCTTCACTATTTGAAATTTCTTTCAAAGATACTTCGCGAGGATCGCGGATAGTTCCGCGAGCTTTCAAAGTATCGTTAATTGATTCAACCGCAGGAGAACCATCAGGAAGAAGCGCTGGGACATCGACGCCGTTATAACGCGCAAAGACTCCTGGCGCTGGCTTTCCAGCAGAATCTGAAAGGCTCTGACCGCGGAAGCGACGAATCGCAAGTTCTCTCTGGGTTGGACGCGCGTTTACGCGTTGACTATGTGCAAGCACCATCGCACCAAGAGCAGCGGTAATTAGTAATACTGAGACCACTTCGAATGCCCAAACATATGTCGAGAACAACTTATATGCGATGCCTTGAACATTTCCCTCTGAATTAGCGGATTTGAGCCCAATTGCTTCAAATCCAAATGTCGCATTCCCAATAAGTGTGACTAGCAAGATTCCAATTCCAAGTGAAGCCGTGATCGCAACGAGTCGATTTCCCTTGATGGTCTCAACTAGAGATTCTTTGGTGTCAACGCCGACCAACATAAGAATGAACAAGAAGAGCATCATGACTGCACCGGTGTAAACCACAATCTGAACGATTCCAAGGAAGGGTGCATCTTGCGCGATATAGAAGAAGGCAAGGATTAACATCACAGAGGCCATCAATATCGCTGAGTGGACCGCTTTCTTGACAATCAACATACCTAACGCTGCGATGATTGAAAGTGGCGCCAAAATATAAAACTGAATCGCCTCAGGAGTAGCGGTCTTGCCGATATTCTCCAGAACAAAATTCATCTACTTGGCCTCCTGTGATGGATGCGCCTGCGTAACTTTGCCTCGGTAATAGTCCCCTTCATCTGTATTTGGATACATCGGATGTGGAGGTTGCAACATTCCTTGGCGAAGTGGAGCCAATAAATCTTCCTTTTCGAAAATCAATTTCTCACGAGTGCGATCTGCCAATTCATATTCGTTTGTCATAGTCAGCGCTCTTGTTGGACATGCTTCGATGCAAAGTCCGCAGAAAATGCAACGTAAATAATTAATTTGATAGACCTTGCCGTAACGCTCACCTGGTGAGAAACGCGCTTCATCGGTGTTATCTGCACCTTCGACATAAATTGCATCTGCTGGACAAGCCCAAGCACAGAGTTCGCAACCTACGCATTTTTCCAAACCATCTGGATGTCTGTTTAATTGATGGCGACCGTGAAAACGCTCTTCTGTAGGCGCTTTAACTTCAGGATATTCGACCGTCAATCTTGGTCTTCCAATATTCCTAAGTGTTACCCAGAATCCCTTTGCTTGCGCGAGCAAGCTTCCCTCTTTAGCTTCACCAACAGAAGAGGTTGAAACTTTGTCGAGTGAATTCTTTTTAGGCTCTAACTCAGACATTACTTAGCCTCCGTTACGTTAGGCAGTTTTGGAACTGGGAAACTTGGAGCTGGAACATCAAGTTCTGGTGCAACTTTCGCCTCTTGCTTTGCGCGATCCCATAACGAGGTAAGTCCCATTACAAGGAAGACCACGCCACCTGCGAAGATTGCAATTACTGCTCTAGGTGCACCGTTCGCTGAAAGGGCGCGAAGTGTCGCAACGATGATGATCCAAAGAAGCGATGATGGAATCAAAATCTTCCAACCAAACTTCATAAATTGGTCATAACGAATACGTGGCAAAGTTGCACGGACCCAGACAAAGATATTAAAGAAGAAGCAGACCTTTGCTAAGAACCAGAACATCTGGAACCAACCGCCCAACCATTGCTCAGTAAATCCAAGTCCCGGAAGTGCGCGATAACCGCCCAAGAAGAGCGTTGTTGCAAGCGCAGAGACAGTTGCAATATTTATATATTCGCCAAGGAAGAAGAGTGCGAATTTAAGAGATGAATATTCTGTATGGAATCCACCAACTAATTCACCTTCAGCTTCTGCTAAATCAAATGGAGCGCGGTTCGTTTCACCTATCATTGAAATCAAATAAATCACGAATGATGGGAATAGAACAACTACGTTCCACCACTTATTTTGTGCAGCGACTATATCTCCCGTCGACATCGAACCTGAATAAATAAAGACTGCTACCAATGAAAGCCCCATAGCGACTTCATATGAAATAACTTGTGCGCTTGAGCGAAGGCCGCCAAGTAATGGATAGGTAGAACCTGATGACCAACCTGCTAAGACAATTCCATAAACTCCTACAGATGCAACCGCCAATACATATAGAACTGCGATTGGAAGATCCGTCATCTGCATCGCAGTGGTCTTACCAAATAATTTAACTTCGCTAGTCATCGGCATAATTGCAAAAGACATAAAGCAGGTGGTTGCGCTAATAATCGGCGCCAAAATAAAGACCACTTTATCTGCGGCTTTAGGGATCAAATCCTCTTTTAAGGCTAACTTGATTCCATCGGCCAAAGATTGAAGCAAGCCCTGTGGGCCGGTTCGGTTTGGTCCTGGACGCTCCTGCATAAACCCAATTAAGCGACGCTCCCACCAGATAGCAAGCAATGTGAAAACAACCAAGATCGCAAAGGTCATCAAAGCTTTTACGACAATTAACCAACCTGGATCATTTGCTATTAGTTGCGCGTTAGTCAATGTATTCATGCTTTCACCACTGTTACTACTTCATTTGAAGCAACGCCAAGTGTGCGAAGCAATTCTGAACCACCAGAATTTCGCGGCGCCCAAACTGCATCATCGTGAATCTCTTCAATTAATACAGGGAGAACTATTGCGCCTTTTGAAGTTGAGATCTTTATAAGTTCGCCATCAGCAACGCCAATCGCATTTGCACGTTTTGGCGAGATAACCGCAACGGTCTTGCGAGCCGTGCCTGCCAAATTCGCTTCGCCATCTTGCAAGGAACCATTATCAATCAAACGTCGCCATGAAGTTAATATCGCTTGATCACCAGAAACTCCGTGAGCTGCAGTTGCTTTCACGCCACCAAACTCTGACTTAGCGCCATCCCAAGAGCCAATAGATGAAAACTCATTTGCGGCTTGCGCAACTGTCGAGATATTTATTGGTCGGCCAATTTGATCTGCCAGCAATGAAAGGATTCGAACATCGCTTCGCTGCAATGAATCTTCAACTGCGATATCAAAGCTGCGTCCACGCCCTTCCCAATTCAAGAAAGTTCCGCTCTTCTCTGCAACTGCAGCGATTGGTAGAACTACATTTGCTCGATCGGTAACTGCTGATGGTCGCATTTCTAGTGAGACTACAAATGCTCGATGTAGCGCATCAAGTGCGAGATTTGGATTGGCGCCATCAAGTGGATCTACTCCACCTACAAGTAGCGCATTAACTTCCCCATTTGCTGCTTTTGCATAAATTTCATCTGTAGAAAGTCCGCGCTCCTCAGGTAACCCATGAACTCCCCATGCAGCTGCGATATCTACACGAGCAGCAGCATCCGATACTGGACGACCACCAGGAAGAAGATTTCCGATTGCACCTGCTTCTATAGCACCACGCTCGCCAGCGCGACGTGGAATCCAACCAAACTTCGCTCCACTTCTCGACACCAAACCAGCAACTGCACTTAGTAATCCAGTGGTTTCGACGGCGCGTTCGCCAACCAAGATCACCGATTTTTCTGTAAGAGTTAAACCGGCTAATCCAGCAACTTCATTACCTGGTGCTACGCAGATGAAATTAGATTTCAACTTCTCGTTGCCGATAGAAAGTTTCGATGCGATCGCATGAACTTTCAAACCTCTCTTACGTACCGCCTTATTAATACGCAAGAAGACGATTGGAGACTCTTCTTCTGGTTCGAATGCAATCAATACAACTTGATCTGCGCCATCTATGTCGCGATAAGAAGTTGTATTGCCGATTACATGACTTGCGATAAATGCACGCTCTTCATCTGTTGAGATACGTGACCGGAAATCAATATCATTTGTTCCGAGAGTTACACGTGCAAACTTTGAATAACCATATGCATCTTCGACAGTTGCACGGCCACCAACTAAAACTGCAGAGCGACCTTGACTTAAACCCTTCGCTGCAGCTTCTAACGCTTCGGTCCAAGAAGCTGGAACTAATTCACCAGCAGCATTTCTAATTAGTGGGGTAGTAATTCGATCTTGTGCAGTTACATACTTGAATGCCCAGCGACCTTTATCGCAATTCCATTCATCATTAACTGATGGATCATCACCGGCTAAACGGCGCAGAGTCTTTCCGCGACGAACATCGGTTCTCATGTCGCAACCTGATGCGCAGTGTTCGCATGCAGAGGGAGTTGAAACTAAATCAAATGGACGAGCACGGAAGCGGTAAGAAGCGCCAGTTAGCGCACCGACTGGGCAGATTTGAATGGTATTTCCAGAGAAATATGATTCAAATGGTTCCTCTTCATAAATTCCTACTTGTTGCAGTGCGCCACGTTGATTAAGAGTGATGAAGCGATCTCCAGCGATTTGATCTGCGAATCGAGTGCAACGTGCACAAAGTACGCAGCGTTCACGATCTAAAAGAACTTGTGAAGATATATTTATCGGCTTCTCAAATGTGCGTTTGTAGCCTTCAAATCTTGATTCTGCACGTCCATTGCTCATCGCTTGATTTTGTAATGGACACTCTCCACCTTTATCGCAAACGGGGCAATCGAGTGGATGATTAACTAGAAGGAACTCCATTATTCCCTTCTGTGCTTTATCAGCAACAGGTGAGGTTAATTGAGTGTTTACAATCATTCCTGGCTCAACTGGAATAGTGCAAGATGCTTGTGGCTTTGGAAATTTACGGCCATTAATTTCGATATCTACTAAACATTGGCGGCACGCACCAACTGGATCTAGAAGTGGATGATCGCAGAATCGTGGAATCTGAATTCCGAGTTTCTCTGCAGCGCGAATTACCAATGTGCCTTTTGGAACTGAGACTTCAAAACCATCGATAACGACGGCGATCATCTCGACCGCTTCTACTGCAGGCTTCTCAGCTTGTGTGGTCATGCGCGGTCTCCTGATGTTGTCGCAAAAAGAGTTGATGCCACTGGATCAAATGGGCATCCTTTATTCGTCACATGTTCGATGTACTCGTCACGGAAATATTTAATTGATGAGGCGATTGGACTTACTGCTCCATCTGCAAGTGCACAGAATGAACGACCCATGATGTTGTCGCAAAGATCTAACAATTTATCTAGATCCGCTTCACTTCCCTTGCCAGTTTCGATGTTCTTCAAAACTTGAACTAACCACCATGTACCTTCACGGCAAGGCGTGCACTTTCCACATGATTCATGTTTGTAGAACTCGGTCCAACGAAGTACAGCACGAACTACACATGTTGTTTCATCGAATATCTGTAGCGCTTTAGTACCCAACATCGAACCTGCAGCGCCAACACCTTCGTAATCAAGTGGCACATCTAAATGTTCTTCAGTAAACATAGGCGTAGATGATCCGCCTGGAGTCCAGAACTTCAGCTTATGGCCAGCGCGAATTCCTCCGGACATATCAAGTAATTGACGGAGTGTGATTCCAAGTGGAGCTTCAAATTGGCCAGGATTGGTGACATGCCCTGACAATGAATAAAGGGTCATACCCTTTGACTTCTCAGTTCCGAATTTTTGATACCAATCGGCACCATTTTCAACGATTGCAGGAACTGATGCAATTGATTCCACATTGTTCACAACAGTTGGTCGCGCATATAAGCCTGCGATTGCAGGGAATGGTGGGCGAAGTCTTGGTTGACCACGGAAACCTTCTAATGAATCAAGTAGTGCAGTCTCTTCTCCGCAGATATATGCACCTGCTCCAATATGCAAAGTAAGTTCTAAATCATTATCAGTCCCGAAAATACCTTTTCCGAGGAAACCTGCTTTGTATGCATCTTGAATCGCAGCATTTACACGACGAGCTACGTGTGCAACTTCTCCGCGTAAATAAACAAAAGCGTGCTTTGCACGAATAGCGTATGAAGCGATGATCATTCCTTCAATTAGGACGTGCGGATTAGCCAAAAGTAGCGGCATATCTTTACAAGTTCCTGGTTCGGATTCGTCTGCATTTACAACCAAGTAATGTTCTTTGCCATCATTTTGTGGAATGAATCCCCACTTCATACCGGTAGGGAATCCTGCACCACCGCGACCGCGAAGCCCGGAATCTTTTATTAATTGGATGACAGCATCGGCATCCATAGATAGGGCCTTCTTTGCAGCCTCATAACCACCATGGCGCTTGTAACCATCCATAGTGAATGAATCTTTCTCATCCCAATGAGCAGATAAAACTGGTTTCAACATTATTTGCCCTCTTTTGCTAACTTCAAGCCAAGCAAAGTGGCCTCTCCTGCCTGCACACCTTCATTTGCCAAACCATCATCAAGACCTGCAAGTACTCGTGAATTCTCTTTAAAAGTTGGAAGTTTCTTAGGACCACGAGTCGGTGGTGGTGGATTGCCGTTACGCGCACCATCTACAAGATCTTTTGTCTTCTGCGGAGTCAT
>CAYFJY010000021.1:0-14050 GCA_964343665.1 uncultured Actinomycetes bacterium
GCTGCTTAATTAGCCACTAAAGATTAAAACCCCGCAAATTATCTGCGGGGTTTTTCTTTGCAGTAGATTTTTAACTTTTCTCGAAACGCGTACCAAAACTTCTGGGCTCTCAATTTCAATTTTTGTTTCATGGCCAGCCGTTGTGCGTTGTCATAATGCCAAACTCAATATGTAGCCTAATAAGTAACGCCAAAAAACAATACTTCCAATAAGATTTCCAAATCTCACTATTTGATAACTCTCGAAATACTTTCATCCACAGTTATTTATGGCGATTTTGAGCGCGAATCCCTTGGAAATGACTTAGTTATCCACCCATTATCCCCAGACATCCACAGCCTTCTCCACAGCTTTGGCCAGGTTTACGCACAGCCTTCTGCACATCCTCATTAGTAAATGTCATACCTGGGTGAGAAGTTTTGCCCGTGAGTATTGCAGAGCTGCCGCGCAATGGTGGTAACCCCGAACTAGATCGGACTCCTCCGCAAGATTTAATTGCGGAGCAATCTGTTCTTGGCGGAATGTTGCTATCAAAAGAGGCAATCTCTGATGTTGTAGAAATTCTAAAGGAGCGAGATTTCTATCGCCCTGCACATGAATTAATTTTCGATGCGATCTTAGATTTATATGGTCGCGGCGAACCAGCAGATGCGATCACTGTTTCAGCGGAGCTAACCAAACGCGGCGATATCGCGCGCGCAGGTGGCGCACCGTATCTGCATACCTTGATCAACTCCGTTCCAACTGCAGCCAATGCTGGCTACTATGCCAAAATAGTTCGCGAACGCGCAATCGCACGTCGTTTAGTTGATGCCGGCACAAAGATCGTTCAACTTGGTTACTCCGTCGAAGGCGATGTAGATGATGCTGTCGACCAAGCGCAAGCTGAGGTCTATCAAGTTACTGAACGTCGCGCATCAGAAGATTATGTGCAATTAAATACTCTTCTCGAAGAAACCTTCGATGAGATGGAAAGAATCTCTAAAGGCGTTGGCCCCGAAGGCGTACTCTCTGGTTTCCGCGATTTAGATAAATTAACAAATGGATTCCATCCAGGCAACATGATTGTTATTGCTGCACGTCCTGCAGTCGGTAAATCAACTCTTGCATTAGATATTGTCCGTAACGCTGCAATTCACGATAAGAAAACCGCAGTTATCTTCTCTCTTGAAATGTCGCGCTCTGAAATCACAATGCGTATGCTCTCTGCAGAGGCACGCATTGCTTTAAGTAATATTCGTAGCGGTGTTCTGTCAGATGATGAATGGGCGCGTTTAGCTCGTCGCATGGGCGAAATAAGCGATGCGCCACTATTTATTGATGATTCACCAAATCTCTCTATGATGGAGATCCGCGCAAAAGCTCGTCGCTTAAAACAGCGCCACGATCTAAAAGTCATTGTCATTGACTACTTACAGTTGATGTCATCTGGAAAGAAAGTCGAAAATCGTCAGCAAGAGGTCTCGGAATTCTCACGTCACCTTAAGTTAATGGCGAAAGAGTTAGATGTTCCAGTCATCGCAATCTCACAGTTAAACCGTTCTTCAGAACAACGCTCAGATAAGAAGCCTGTGCTCTCTGACCTTCGTGAATCAGGATCTATCGAGCAGGATGCCGACATGGTTATCTTGTTGCATCGCGAAGATCTTTACGACAAACAGAACCGTTCTGGAGAAGCAGATCTATTTGTAGTTAAGCACCGTAACGGACCAACCCGCGATTTGATTGTCTCTGCGCAACTTCACTTCTCAAGATTTGTTGATATGCCAACAGCGCAGAACTTCGGAAATACTGACTTTACTCAGGCACGATCTGCTGAGTAGTCGCACGCGCCTTAGTTGCAATATAAATACCTGTAATCACTGCGGCTGCACCAATTAACTGA
Organism: uncultured Actinomycetes bacterium; assembly: GCA_964343665.1. Lineage (GTDB taxonomy): Bacteria > Actinomycetota > Actinomycetes > Nanopelagicales > Nanopelagicaceae > ZLKRG08. The sequence continues at coordinate 1,886 of CAYFJY010000021.1, forward strand.
ATTGCATTGAAAGTCTCGCTCAACCAGATCCAAGCGAAGATTCCTGCAAGTACTGGTTCTAACATTCCTATAATCGAAGCAGAGGATGCGCTTGTCTTAGTGATTCCAATTAGATTTCCAGTGTAAGGAATTATTGTTCCGACAATAATTACAAAGAGAATCAGAACCCAGCCGCCGGTAAAGGTGCCTGCAAGTTGCCCTCGTAAATCAATCTGTTTTGTGAAAATGCCAGTTGGGTAAGTCCAAAGTGGAAGAGTGATCCACCAAAATAACATTGAGATTCCAAAACCGTAGAGCATCAAAGTTTCAGTAGCTGCGCGCTTTCCCCATTTTTCACCAAGTAGAAAATATGCAGTTAACGCAAAGGCATCCAAGAAAGCTGCGATCAGTCCAACGCCATCGAAAGTTAGACCTTTCCAAACTTGCGCAATTAACAAGAGCCCTGAAAAAGCTAAGAAAACTGAGAGCCACATTGTGCTTGGTACGTGTTCTTTTCTGATAAAGCGGATCCAGAGCGCAATCCAAATTGGCGCAGTAAATTCGATGATTAAACCAACTGAAACAGGCATTCGCACTATCGCTACAAAGTAGAAGAACTGCACACCGGCGTATCCCACGATCCCGTAAACCAACATCTCAGGCAGCGCTTTTATATCGAATTTAAGAGCGCTTCTTTTAAATATCAGTAGATAAATAAGGAAGAAGGCGAATGCGCCAGTTGAGCGGACCTCTGCCAGTCTCCAAGGAGATAGCCCTGCCTCTAAAACTAATTTAGAGACGATGCCATTTATTGAAAAGGCAAGCGCTGCAATAAATAGCGCAATGACTCCGCGGCGATGATTCACTTGAGGAGTTTAGCGCCTACTAGAAAGCCTTCTCAGGTAGCTCCATGATTGAACCATCAGTTGCCTCTGCGATCTTTCGCTCAGCAGTTAGATGTGGCAGGACAACGTTGATGAAATGTTTCGCAGCCGCAATCTTTCCAAGATAGAAATCATCGCTTGGCTTTGTAGCAGCAATCTCTGCTTGGCGAAGAAGTAACCAACCAATTACAACATCGCCAGCTGCAAAGAGCGCACGAGTTGTATTAAGCCCAACTTTGTAGATCTCTTCAGGTTTTGCTTGTGATGCCATCGCAAATCCAACAAGTGTGGTGATGATTCCTTGGAAATCACCAAGTGCTTTTAGAAGTTTTGCCTTCTCATCAGCAAGCGCTCCTCCAGATTCACAGAAGTTCTTTATCTCAGTCCCAAGTGTCATCAAAGTTGAACCGTTGTCACGAACAATCTTTCGGAAGAAGAAATCCATTCCTTGAATTGCGGTTGTACCTTCGTACAAGGTATCGATTTTTGCGTCACGTACATATTGTTCGAGTGGCCAATCTTGTGTGAAGCCAGAGCCACCAAATGTCTGCAAGCTTTCAGTACCAAGTAATACCCAGGATTTCTCGCTGCCATAACCTTTTACGATCGGAAGCAATAGATCATTTAATTTCTCAAGATGCTTTAACTTCTCTTCATCTTGCTCCATCATGATGGAGTCTTGAATCGAAGCGGTATAAAGAACAAGTGCGCGCATACCTTCGGCATAAGCTTTTTGGGTTAGCAGCGATCGGCGCACATCAGGGTGATTGATAATTGTCACGCGTGGGCTTGCCTTATCTAACATCTTCGTTAAATCTGGGCCTTGAACGCGAGATTTCGCATAAGAAAGCGCATTCAAATAACCAGTAGATAGCGTTGAAATCGCCTTGGTGCCAACCATCATGCGCGCATATTCGATGATCTTGAACATCTGCGCGATGCCATTATGAACTTCACCAAGGAGATAACCAACACATGGTTCCTTCTCGCCCATATTTAACTCTGCAGTAGCAGAGACGTTAAGTCCCATCTTATGTTCGAGCTTTGTTGCGAATACTCCATTGCGCTTACCAAGCTCTCCGGTATCCCAATTGAAGTGATACTTAGGAACCAAGAAGAGTGAAAGACCTTTGGTACCAACGGCACCGCCCTCAGGACGGGCAAGTACAAAGTGCATAATGTTCTCAGCCAAATCATGCTCGCCTGATGTAATGAAACGTTTGGTTCCGGTTATATGCCAACTTCCATCGGCTTGCTTAACAGCTTTAGAACGACCCGCACCAACATCTGAACCTGCATCTGGTTCTGTAAGCACCATCGTTGCAGTCCATTGTTTATCCAACATTAACTTTGCAATCTTCTTCTGCTCATCTGTTCCTAGCACGTAGCAAACATGTGCAAATGATGCTGATACATAAATATGTAGCGCAGGATTAGAACCCAAAATCATTTCGGCCATCGCCCAGCGAAGTGAGCGCGGAACTAAAGTTCCGCCTAATTCAACTGGTGCATCAAGTCTCCACCACTCAGCATCCATATAAGCGCGATAAGATTTCTTAAAACTTTCGGGAAGCTTTCCTTCTCCTGTCTTTGGATCAAACTCAACACCCAAGCGATCACCATCAACAAAAGATGCAGCAATCTCATTTTCAGATAGGCGTTTCATCTCTTCCAACATTCCAACTGCGGTCTCTTTATCTATTTCAGAGAAAAGCCCTTTTCCTAAAATTTGATCACGTCCAAGAAGATCAAAGAGGCAGAACTGGATATCTCGAAGGTTTGCTATGTAATGTCCCATGCGCAAAGAATGCTACTCGCCAGTAACTTTTTCAAGCGATGTAGCCTCGACGCCTATGGCTAAGCGTATTTCTAGGGTTAATCAGCCCGGCACCAAGTGGAAGAAGTTGGTTGCTCTCGAGGAGCGCGAACAAATCGGCGTACCACCAGCTAGCGCGACTCCACTACTAACACTTATCCATTTATCTGATTTACATATCTGCGATGCGCAAGCTCCAACTCGTCTTGAATTTATAGATCGCATGGCAGATCCAGGCCATCCGATGCAACCAATCTTGCATTACATCGGAACTTATCGCGCGCAGGAATTTCTTACAGTCCAAGTATTAGAGGCGATGGTTAAATCAGTAAACCAGATAGATAAAGGTCCATTGTTAGGCAAAAACGTAGATGCTGTGATTGTTACCGGCGATATGACCGATAACGCACAACAGAATGAATTAGATTGGTACAAAACAGTTTTAGACGGTGGACCAGTTGCTCCAAATTCCGGAGGCGAAAATTTTGAAAGTTTCCATCGTCCTGAAAATAAAGATGAGTTCTACTACCATCCAGATGTTCCAGGTGGCGATCGCCCACAGAAGATATATGACTTCCCTTCATTTCCTGGAGTAACCAAGGCGTCGATTGCCCCATGGATTGCTCAAGGTTTGAAACATAAATGGTTTGCAATACATGGAAATCACGATTTACTTTTACAAGGCACTACTGCTCCAACTCCAGAATTAGATGCTGCGACAGTTGGCAGTAAGAAATTCTCTGGTTTAAAACCAGAGGCAGAATTAATGAAGTTGATTGAGAAATTTGGCGAGATCGGTCCTGCGGATTATCCAAGCATTGATCTGCTTTACACCGAAGAGATAATTGCAGATCCAAAACGAGCTTTTACGAAAATATCTGATTGGGTGGATCAACATACAAATTGTGGACACGACCATGGAATGTCAAAAGAGAATCGCAACGCAACTTATTACTATCGCGATTTCGAAAATAATATCCGACTGATTGCTTTAGATACAGTCAATGCATATGGCGGATGGCAAGGCTGTATCGACCGCACCCAATTTGCTTGGCTTAAGGAGCTACTCGAGAATTCCCGCGATAAATACTTGATTTTGAGCTCACATCATCCACTTGAGAAAATCTTCAATCCATATGCACCCGAGGGAGTGGCAGAGCCAGCGGTACGTCGCGAAGTCACGGAATTACTTTTGCAATACAAGAACATCATTCTCTGGGTTGCAGGACATAATCACATCAATTACATAAATGCGATTACACATCCCGATGGCAGCCATGCCTTCTGGCATATTAGAACTGCAAGTCATATCGATTGGCCGCAGCAATCGCGCGTTATCGAAATTGCCAAGGATGGAGATGAGATCGTCATCGGCACAACACTTATCGACCATGCAGGTCCGTTGGAATTTAATGGAACTGCCACCGAGTTGGCAGATCCAATCGCGCTCGCAGGATTCTCTCGCCAATTGGCGGCAAATGATTGGCAGCGCCAAGAGGGGTTACTTGATATCTCATTAGCTGAGGGGCGACCAGAGGATCAAAATGTCTGGTTGCGCGCCAAAGATCCACTAAGGAATTAAGGTAAGGTCGCGCTGTGCTTTTGAGTGATAAAGATATTCGTGCCCAGATAGATGCAGGACGTGTTGGATGCGATCCATACGATCCAAAGATGATTCAACCGTCATCAATCGATGTACGCTTAGATAAATTCTTCCGCGTCTTCGAAAATCATAAGTACGAAGTTATCGATCCATCAAAAGAGCAACCAGAGTTAACTCGCGAAATTGAAGTTGCAAATAACGAACACTTCATTCTCCATCCAGGTGAATTTGTTCTTGCATCAACTTATGAAGTAATAACTCTTCCAGATGACATCGCTGGTCGCTTAGAAGGTAAATCATCACTTGGAAGACTCGGTTTACTTACACATTCGACTGCAGGTTTTATAGATCCAGGTTTCTCTGGCCACATCACTCTCGAACTTTCAAATGTCGCAAATCTTCCAGTGAAGCTATATCCAGGAATGAAGATCGGTCAGCTCTGCCTCATCAAACTCTCATCTGCCGCTGAGAATCCTTACGGCTCAGCGATTTATGGCTCTAGATATCAGGGACAGCGCGGTCCGACCGCTAGCCGTTCTTGGCTAAACTTCCATAAGAGCGACGTGAAATAAAGACTTCCACGCTCGCGTTATATGAGCGAAAGGAAGGCAATGGACATAACACTTTTGATCGTACTGGGCGCCGTTGCGCTCTTAATTCTCTTTGGAATTTCGCAATACAACAGACTAATTCGCTTAAATGTTTCAGTTGATGAGGCTTTTGCGCAGATTGAAGTTCAGTTAAAACGTCGTTCAGATTTAATACCAAATTTAGTAGAAACCGTTAAGGGTTACGCCGCTCACGAGAAAGAGGCCTTTGAAAAGGTAGTCAGCGCTCGCGCAAAGGCAACCTCTGCAAGTGGTGTTCATGATGTTGCAGCTGCTGATGGAATGTTGACCCAAGCTCTTCGTGGACTACTTGCTGTAGCAGAGGCATATCCAGATTTGAAAGCTTCGACAAATTTCTTGCAATTGCAGGATGAGTTAGCAACTACCGAGAACAAGGTGGCTTTCTCACGCCAGTTCTATAACGACAATGTTCGTTCGCTAAATCAAGCAGTGAAGACCTTCCCATCTAATTTCTTCGCTGGTTTTGCAAAGGTCGATGTACGCGAGTTCTACGAAGTAGAAGATCCTCAAGATCGCAACGCACCTAAAGTTCAATTCTAAGGTCCACTTACAGGAAATTTAAAAAAGTAATTAATATGGAAGTAAATTTCCGAGCGCAACAAGCCGCAAATAAGCGTAAGACATTTATGTTGCTTGCGCTTTTTGGTGGGTTAACTGGTTTAGTTATCTATGCGGCATTAATGTATTTTGGTCAAAGTAGCGCCGGCGTTGTACCAATTGCAGTCGGACTTGCACTCATCTCTGTTTGGGGAAGTTACTATTCTTCAGACAAATTAGTTTTGACCATGACTGGCGCGCGCCTGATTCAGGAATCAGATAATCCGCGCCTATTTGATCTTATTCAAGAGGTATGTGTGGCATCTGGTTTACCGATGCCAAAAGTCGCAATCGTCGAAGATATTGCGCCAAATGCCTTCGCCACTGGTCGAGATCCAGAGCATGCCCTAATTGCATTTACCACTGGGATATTAGATGTTATGGATCGCGATGAATTACAGGGTGTTATCGCACACGAGATGTCACATGTAGGAAATCGAGATACTTTAGTAAGTGCAATTGCAGCAACGACTGCTGGTGCGATTGCGATGATCTCTGATTTTCTAATGCGCATCATGTGGTTTGGCGGTGGACGTCGCGATAGCCGTGACAGTAACAACAATCCATTTGCGCTTGTGATTTCACTTTTTGTTCTCATTTTGGCACCGATAGCTGCAGTGCTATTAAAGGCTGCAATCTCTCGCCGCCGTGAAGCTCTCGCAGATGCAACTGCAGTTCAATTTACTCGAAATCCTGCAGGTTTACGTAAAGCGTTAGAAGTTCTGCAAGCAGATTCCACCGTAGTTCGCCATGCATCTAATGCCGTCGCGCACCTTTATATTGAATCACCGCTAGATAGTTCTAATGTCTCAAAATTATTTGCAACGCATCCACCACTTTCAGAGCGCATTGCAATCTTGCGCCAGATGGAACAGGGTTAATTAACTTAAAGGAAAGTGAAGTGTGAAAGTAGAGCCTTCACCAAGTTTTGAATCTACGCTCACATGGCCACCATGTGAGCGCATGACTGCATCAACGATAGATAGCCCAAGTCCACTGCCTTCTTGGCTACTTCTTTGGCGCGATGGATCTACACGATAAAAACGCTCAAAGATCTTCTCGCGATCAGTATCAGATAAACCTGGCCCGTTATCAGAGACAGATATCAATACCTCATTATCTTTCTGCTCTGTTCTAACTTTGATCTGCGTACCAACCGGAGTATGCGCTCGAGCATTTGCCAATAAATTCGCGATTACTTGATGAATTCGATTGTTATCACCAAGAACATAAATTTCATTTCCTGCATCTAAGGTAATCGGATGTCCAGGACCTGCAGCTCTTGCAGATTCAACCGCATCACTTAGTAATTCAGAGACATTTACTGGTTTGATCTCCATCTTTGGACCTTGATCCATACGTGCAAGAGTAAGTAGATCCTCGACCAAGGCACTCATGCGCATTGATTCGCGTTCGATACGCCCAACTAATTCTTTAGTTTCACCTTCACTGCTTACTGCGCCTTGGCGATGTAGCTCTGCAAATCCTCGAATTGCGGTAAGCGGTGTACGTAATTCATGCGATGCATCAGCAACGAATCGACGTAAACGCCCCTCTGATTCAGTACGCGCTGCGAATGATTCCTCAATTCGAGATAACATCACATTTAATGAATTAACCAAACGACCAACTTCAGTTGATGGTTTTGCATCTGGAAGACGTGCCGATAAATCACCAGCTGCAATCTGCTCTGCAGTTTTTTCTACATTTTCAAGTGGACGCATACCGATTTTGATCACCCAGCGCGCCGCTACTGCAATAAGAAGTAGGACAAGTAAACCAACTAATAAAAAGAGGGTGAGAAGTCTTCTCTGAGTTTTATCTACCGCTTCAAGTGATTGCGCAACTACAACAGTATCGCCGGTAGTAGGCAGCACAACTGCAATCGCGCGAAAATCTGGGCCAGGCGCTTTTAGAGTAAAAGGTTCGCTCTCTGTCGCTTGAGCATCGGCGTTTGTAAAACCTTGTAAGTAATCAGTGACCTGTGAAGGCGTTAAATCGCCACCTAAAACGCCTTTAATATCGCCATTTCTGGATAGGAGAGTTACTGATAGCGTGGTCGGGATTCTCTGTAGGGGTTGCGGCACATTATTTGAGCCTCGAGCACGCATGCGACCATGTTCGTTAAATTCATCATCATCGTTATTTTGAATCTGCGCACCTCGATCTAAACGAAGCGCAGTTCCGCCAACGACGCTATTTAATTGATCGTCAATCTGACCGACTAAATAACCCTTAAGTGCACTTGTAGTACCAATGAAACTTACTGTGAATCCAAGCGCAGTGAGCACCAAGATGCCAATAGTCAGACGACTACGCAAGCTCCATTTATTCAAATTCATTTTTTAAATTACTTTTTTGGTGGGATTCGTAACCTATAGCCAACACCGCGAACCGTATGAATCAATGGTGGTTCGTAAATATCGATCTTCTTACGTAAGTAAGAGATATAAGTCTCAACGATTCCTGCATCGCCACGAAAATCGTATTGCCACACGTGATCCAATATTTGCGCCTTTGAAACCACGCGATCTGCATTGATCATCAAATAACGAAGTAAAATAAATTCAGTCGGCGAAAGTTCAATTAAATCTCCAGCGCGACGAACTTCATGTGTCGCTTCATCTAATTCCAAATCAGCAAAGCGGATTTTTTCTTCATCGACTTGTGTTTCTATGACACCGGTGCGACGAAGTAACGCTTTTAGCCTTGCAACAAGCTCTTCTAAACTAAATGGCTTGGTCATGTAATCATCGCCACCGCGCGTTAATCCATAGACTTTATCTTCGATTGCATCTTTTGCAGTTAAGAAGAGAACGCCAACATCTTGACCTTCGTTACGTAATTTTTCACAGACCTCAAAACCATTTAAATCAGGGAGCATCACATCAAGCACCATCGCTTGTGGTTTGAACTCTTCGGCAACGCGAAGCGCCTCTTGTCCGGTCGCTGCGGTTCGAACATCGAAACCAACGAAACGAAGCGAAGTTGAAACTAGATCGCTGATGCTCTGTTCATCATCGACTACAAGTACGCGGCTCTTAACTGTGGTGTCCATGGATAGGAGAATCCTCCTCCATGCTGGGAACTTCCTGAGAAGCAACCCGATAACTCGTGCGAATCTGAGCGGGTTTTAGGGCTTTACTGAGCGAAGCAGAGCCTGCGCGACATCGAGAACCTCGACCTCAGATTGGCGACCTTGCACGCCATCGCTAACCATCACGCGACAGAATGGGCAGGCAACCGCCACCTCTTTAACGCCAGTGGCTAACGCTTCATCAACTCGATTCAAATTGATTTGAGTTCCGAGCTTCTCCTCTTGCCACATTCTTCCGCCACCTGCACCACAGCAGAATGAACGTTCTTGATTACGTGGCATCTCGGTAATTTGTAAACCTGTTGATGCAAGAAGCTCACGTGGTGGCGTGTAGATCTGATTATGTCGACCCAAGTAGCAAGGATCATGATAAGTAATTGTGCTTGAACTCTTTGCAACTGGTTTTAAGCGACCTTCTTTAACTAATTGATTTAAGAGTTGTGTGTGATGCACAGCTTCTAATTCAAATCCCTGTTGTTTGTAATCGCGACCGATTGTAGTGAAGCAATGTGGGCAAGTGACTACAACTTTCTTCTTGCCCTTGTAATTTGCATAAACTTGTTCGAATGTTTCGATATTCTCTTTTGAAAGAATTTGATAAACGAATTCATTTCCGGTGCGTCGTGCGCTATCGCCTGTGCAAGTCTCGCGCTTTCCTAGTACTGCAAATTTGACTCCTGCCATATGCAATAACTCTGCAACAGCTTTCGTAGTTTTCTTTGCGCGCTCTTCATATGCACCAGCGCATCCAACCCAGAATAGATACTCAACATCTTCTGGAATCTCGCCAGTTATAACTTGAACTGGGAAATCGCACTCTGCAATCCAAGCTTCTCGATCATTCTTATTTGATCCCCAAGGATTTCCCTGTGTTTCTAAATTGCGATATGTATTCTGTAATTGAGATGGGAATTGTGACTCCACTAATACTTGGAAGCGGCGCATATTTACGATGTGATCGATATGTTCGATATCGACAGGACATTCATTTACGCATGCTCCACAAGTAGTGCAAGACCAGAGAATGTCGCTACTTATTGCCCCACCAGGGCCAACCATCTTCTCTGATTCAACAGTAGATGCCATTGCGTGATCGCGCATCGCCATTATTAATAACTTCGGCGAGAGCGGTTTTTCAGTATGCCAGGCTGGGCATTGTGATTGGCAGCGACCACATTCGGTACAGGTGGTCATATCAAGTAGCGCTTTCCAAGTGATATCGCCGCGCTCTCCTAAACCAAATACATCATCATCTGCTGGATCTTCGAAATTAATCTCTTTTCCATGTGACAACATCACAGGAAGTGCACCAAGCGAAGGTTTTCCAATATCAGCAGTATCTCCAGGAATACGCTTGAAGAAAATATTGAAGAACGCCAAGAAGCGGTGCCATGCAACACCCATCGTCAAATTAAGTGCGATAACGATGAACCAAGCCATCGAGATTACGATCTTTGCTGTTGCCCAAACTTTGATCGACTCTGAAGTCGGGTTGTTCTGTTCAAGATTATGTAACGCAACAACGCAGACCACAATTGCAAGAATTGTCGCTTCAACATAGTAAGCGCGCCAAGAAACAGAACCTAAGAATCTAGAGGTACGCCCCTTATGGTTCCAACGATTTCCTTGGCGTATTGCAATCAGAATTACGATTCCGATTCCAGTTGCCCAAGCAATAAATTGTGTGAAGTAAATATATGCAGACCAGTGTCCAATTACTGGTAGTGCGAACTCTGGATTAAATACTTGACCATATGCAGTTACCAATGTTCCAAAGAGCGATAAAAATCCGATCATTACAAACCAGTGCGCAACGCCAGTTACCGAGAAGTTGAGCATCTTGGTATGACCAAGGGTCTCTTTCAACATATTCTTAAAGCGAGCGCTCTTATCGCCACTTCGCGTTGGATCTGGTTGGCCTTTCTTATAGATAGCAAGCAGCTGATTTACAGCGCGCGCTACTAGCGCCAAAGCGACCAAAGTGATGCCATATGAAATCAATGGATAAATCATGGAAGCAAGGGTAACTTTCACAGCAAGCTTTATGCTCTTGAGCGTAAAAAATTATTGAACTGCGCTCTGATTTGCGCTTTGATTGATTCATGAATAACGGAGTCCGTGAAGTTGCAAAGTTAGCCCAGGTATCAATAGGTACCGTTTCCAATGTCATAAATCGCCCGGAGATCGTGACGCCAGAGACCGTTGATCGAGTCCATGCGGCGATAGCAGAGCTTGGCTATCAGCCAGGGGAGAGAAAGAAAGGGCGGAAGCTCCTCGCCTTTAGTAAGACCATTCACGGCAAGGCCCTTATAGAAAAGGTCTCAAAGAGCGGGGTCGAGGTGGCTGAGATTGACCTAAGCGATGAGGCAAAGCGCGAGAGCCTTCTACGCTTCCTACTTAACAATAAATCGGCGGCGGCTGCGATCCTTGTAGTAACTCAGGCTGGCCAGATCGCTTCAGAGCTTGCAGATTTCATTAATCAAGGCGGGAATATTCTATAAACGCCCTCTGTTCCTTCAGATAGCGAAACCTTGAGTCGCATCGGCTCAACTTTTTAGGTAGAGTCGACTTAAGTTTCAAGGTTAGTAAATCAAATGCCCAAAGGGCACGGGACCATAAAAAGGTGGATCCCAGAAGGAGCAGATTAAAAATGGCTAGAGCAGTTGGAATCGACCTAGGTACAACCAACAGTTGCGTCTCGGTTTTAGAAGGCGGCGAACCAACCGTCATCGCCAACGCCGAAGGCGCACGTACGACCCCGTCAATCGTCGCTTTCGCGAAGAATGGCGAAGTTCTCGTAGGTGAAGTGGCAAAGCGCCAATCTGTCACCAACGTAGATCGCACCATCCGTTCCGTTAAGCGCCACATCGGCACTAACTGGAACATTGATATTGATAATAAGAAGTACACCCCGCAAGAAATTAGCGCACGTGTACTACAGAAATTAAAGCGTGACGCCGAAAGTTATTTGGGCGAGACCGTAACAGATGCAGTGATCACAGTTCCTGCATATTTCAATGACGCACAGCGTCAAGCAACAAAAGAAGCTGGCGAGATCGCTGGTTTAAATGTTCTTCGTATCATCAACGAACCAACTGCAGCGGCGCTCGCATATGGTTTAGATAAAGGTGACAAGGAACAGACAATTCTAGTTTTCGACCTTGGTGGCGGAACTTTCGACGTTTCATTACTTGAAATCGGTGATGGAGTTGTAGAAGTCAAAGCAACCAATGGTGATAATCATCTAGGTGGCGACGATTGGGATCAAGCACTCGTCGATCATTTGGTGAATAACTTCCGTGCACAGAACGGAATTGATTTAACAAAAGATAAGATGGCGATGCAACGTATTCGCGAAGCAGCTGAAAAGGCGAAGATCGAACTCTCATCTTCAATGCAAGCAACAGTTAACTTGCCATACATCACCGTTGATGCAGATAAGAACCCAATGTTCTTAGATGAGACCATCACACGTGCACAGTTCCAGCAATTAACTTCTGATCTTCTTGCTCGTTGCAAGAAGCCAGTGGAGGCTGTTCTTAAGGATGCCGGCATTCCAA
>CAYFJY010000022.1:0-3876 GCA_964343665.1 uncultured Actinomycetes bacterium
GCCAAATAATCTTTCCATCGACCAATCTCTTTATATTGCAACCACTGAACTACTGCAAAGCAATTAAAGAGCGCAAATAAAGAGAAGACAATGCCATATACGAAACCTGGCGCATCTTGCGAGCTACCTGGCGAGAAAAGTAACCAGAACATCGCAATCCAAGGGATGAGTCCTGCGATGCAACCAAACCAGAATGGAAGAAGACTTCCCTTACCTGGTTCTTCATACTTCTCCTGTAGCCAACCAAATAGGATCATCGAGATATTTGCACCAGCAATCGCAATCAATCCGACGATATCCCAAACAGCATTTAACATCGAGATCAAAATGATCATCAAAGTTGAAGAGAGTGAATATTCAATCCAACGGTAGTAGTTGGTCTTATTTCTCAAACCATTTAAATATTTCTCATTACCAGGGCCACTTACATAGAAATGTGCAAGTGCACTCATGATTGAAAATGCGGCAACCGCTAAACCAACTGGGATTGAGAAGAGTTCGACTTGTTCGAATTTAACACCCGGAACTGGCGGACCTTGCAGATAATTAATATGTACAGGTAACTTAAAACCATTCGAGAGCGCAATGATCGCTATAGCTTGGATGGTGTGGAAGGCGCCTGCAATCAGGTTATACCTACGAAGGCCTTGCGCTCTATCGGTACTTATATCTAGAGGTACTTTTGCTGCCACGGTTCTTCCCCAGTTCACTTTGTTTAAAAATTTCGACTATTAGTTTCCCAGCGTTTAAGGCTAAAACCGCAGCGCCCCGCTGCGCTATTCCCGGCCATTTTGATTTTTTAACGGTTTTTCTGCACAATACCGCCAATCAAGGGGAGTACCCCAACTGCTAGACATCGTCAGTACGTTGCGAATCGCAGCCGGTGTTTAGGTCGATTAATTCGACGGCGGAGACCTTGTGTAGTTACTACACGAGGAGCAGTTATGAACGTATCACTTACAACTTGGGCAATTTTGCTCGGTTTTGTTTTAGCAATGCTTTTGCTAGATCTATTTCTACATAGAAGCCATCACGAAATTAAATTAAAAGAGGCAGCGATTTGGTCTGCTATTTGGGTTGCATGCGGCTTGGGTGTAGGCGGAATTATTTGGGCGTATTACGGTAGTGAATTTGGTCTTCAATATTTAAGCGGTTATGTAATTGAAAAATCACTTGCAATCGACAACGTATTTGTTTGGGGACTTCTATTTACAGCATTCGCAGTACCAAGACGATATCAACATCGAGTGCTATTTCTTGGTGTAGTTGGTGCGCTCGCAATGCGATCTGTGATGATTGTTGGCGGCAGCGCCTTGATCAAAGAATTCGATTGGGTTCTTTATATCTTTGGAGCATTCCTGGTTTATACAGGCATAAAGATGTTTGTTCAACGTAACGAACATTTCGAACTTGAGAAATCAAAGTTTTATCAATGGTTAAAGAAGAAAGTTCGCCTAACTGATTCAATTGAGAACGAGAATTTCACAGTTGTGAAGAATGGCGTTCGCTACTTCACCCCGCTATTCCTAGTTCTAGTAATGGTGGAATTCATGGATCTGGTATTCGCAGTCGATTCAATACCTGCAATATTCGCTGTTACCGAAGAACCATTTATAGTTTTTGCAAGCAACGCTCTTGCAATTTTAGGTCTACGATCAATGTATTTCTTGATCGCAGACTTGATGAATAAGTTCCGATATCTAAAAGAAGGTCTATCCATCATTCTAGGTTGGGTTGGCGTGAAAATGATTGTCAGTCATGCGCTGTTCAAGATCCCTACCTGGATTTCCCTACTAGTTATTACGGCAATCATCACCATATCTATCGTTGCTAGTTTCAGAAAGGCAGAATTTGATGTTAAGCAAAATTGAAAACACTGTCGTTTCGTACAAACTAAAGAGCCCAACTCATACCGATGAAATCGTCATCGAGAGCCATAGACGTTGGAATCACCTTGGGAAATTAGTTTCCAATCGAACGATACGGAAGAAAAAGAGAATTTGGTTAACGCGTGAGCTTTCGCCAGCGCTTGCGTTAGCTAAATAAAAATAACGACGCTGGTCAAGACTATTGCTACGACCGCGGACTGTAGCAATAGTCTTGCTGCGTACTTACGATCGGCTGCCAAATCTTGATTAATCGTTACCTTTTTAGTGGATCCGATTTTTTCAAAGTTAAAAACTCCTAGAAAACCATAAGCTACACAGAATTTACGGCGAGATTGAAAATAGCCAACCGAAAATAAGAGCGCTGGAATAAAAGTGATATATCTAGTCGCAGTTGGTGCATCAGTAAGAATAAAAGTTAAAGCTGTGACGAAATATAGAATCGCGCCGATGGCTGCGCCTTGCTTACGTCGTTTTACCTCAGAAGGTCCAATGTTGCATGCGCCTGCTATGTAATCGCTCATCAAAGAACCTTTCTTAGCCCTTCCTCGGCATCGATAGCTAACTTATCAAAGGCCTTACGAAGAAACGGAGTTGCAAGTTTTGCCAGACCTTTCATGGTAAATCTCGCCTCATATGTAAAACGAGTTCCATTGTTAGTCTGTTCGACAGTCAAAGTGTCTACTGCGACGATATTTTTATTCTCACCACGTAAACGAACCATTTTATTTGGTGTGTATTCCACCACTTCGTAGATCAAAGAACTCTCTTTGCCATTGAATTTGGAAGTATTTGAATACTTGGTTCCAACGCCGCCATCACCACTTATCTTCGTCGTCTTTACCGTATTTGGATCCCACTCATTGGTGGTGGTGAAATCGCTGAAATATGCAAAAAGCTCATTTACGGACTTCTTTGAGTCCATAACCTTCTTAAGAACTATCTGGCTCACAAAAGAGAATATATCTTGTAAATTCGCTTCTATGCGAGGGCGCGTGGCAGTAGTCGGTTCGGGGGTCTCAGGATTGACCGCTGCCTACCTTTTAAGAGATATGTATGAAGTTACGCTCTTCGAAGCAGATGATCGATATGGTGGACATGCTCATACACATTCAGTTGATGGACAAAGAATCGATTCCGGATTTATCGTTCACAATGAACGTACTTACCCAAACTTGCTTCGAATCTTCAAAGAGTTAAACATCAAAACTCAGGAGACTGAGATGAGTATGAGCATTAATTGCAAAGGATGTGGGCTGCAATATGCCGGTGGCAGAGGTGCAAAAGGTATTTTGGCTAAACCAATCAAACTCTTAGATTTAAGATTCTTAAAGTTGTTGATTGATGTGCCAAAGTTTTATAAGTCAGCCCGTAATTTGCTTGAGTCAGATACCAATAGCGAAATGACATGGGGAGAGTTCCTCGCCAAGAATAAGTTCAATAAATATTTTATAAATCATTATGCAGTACCAGTAGTTTCCTGCGTTTGGTCTTCAGGAGACGGAGACTCTCTTCAATATCCAGCCCGACATTTATTTGAATTTTTAAATCATCATGGAATGTTAGAACTTGGGAACTCCCCACTTTGGCGGACCGTCGTGGGTGGATCAAACACCTATGTAGAGGCGATTTTGAAATTGATTCCCAACAAAAGGCAGGAACGTGTGCGAACTGTAAAGAGATTCGGTTCGCATGTTGAGGTAAATGGCGAGAGTTTTGATTATGCAATTATCGCAACCCATGCAAATAACGCCCTTGAAATATTAAGCGATGCGAGCCCAGAAGAGCGCGAAAATTTAGCGGCAATCCCTTATTCCAAGAATCAAACCTGGTTACATACAGATAGTTCGGTTCTCCCAAAAATCAAGGGAGCAAGAGCCTCTTGGAATTACATGATGGATAGTTGTAATGGCAACTCAAGTAAAGTTTTGGTTAGCTATTGGATGAATCTATTGATGAGCCTCAAAGGCGAAAAAGATTATGTAGTCAC
>CAYFJY010000022.1:3976-13924 GCA_964343665.1 uncultured Actinomycetes bacterium
GCTCTGGAGTAGACGCGGCTAGAAAATTTGGTGCTACTTGGTAAATAAAGTAAATAAATTAGTGCGAGGCAGAGTGCTTCACCAAAGAAGAACACCATTTGTTCATGGTCTTAAATTCACTAATTACATGTGGCTGGTTGATTTAAACGAGCCTCAAGAGAAATTATTACCAAAAGATCATTTTGGAGGCGAAGCTAAATCCTTAAGAGAGGCAGTCGAACATTTTGCAGTAAGCCGCGGCGAGAAAATCGAACCCGACGATAAAGTTTTAGGAATCGCTAGCGCCAGAACTAATGGATATGTCTTCAATCCGCTCTCAGTTTATTGGTGCATAACTAAAGTAGGAAAAGTTCGCTGGACCATACTCGAGATTCATAATACTTATGGAGATCGCCATGCTCACCTTTTAAAACCAGATGAAAAGGGAAATGCCAAGATCGATAAGGAATTTTATGTCTCACCATTTTTCACAATTGATGGCGAGTATCAAACCAAAACCTATTTGGACGAAAACATGGTGGTTATTTCGGTGAATTTATATCAAAATGGGTCATTGGTATTTACTGCCAGCTTCATCGGAGAGCAGTTGGAGGCGAACATTAAAAATCGAATAGCGGCTTATATTCGTACGCCATTTTCGACTTTGCAGGCAATGGCCAGAATTCGTGCACACGGTATCTGGTTATGGTTAAGACGGCTCCCAGTAATTACGCGACCAAATCATCCAAAACAGAGCGGGATGTTATGAATATTAGAGCGCTCATTGCAAAGCAATTATTAAGGCGCATTGCCCCACATGTTGACGTGAAGGTGATCCTGCCAAATGGCAGAGAGTTGGGTCCTGATAAACCAAATCTTCCCACCATGCATATTGTCAACGAAAACTTCTTTAATCGATTGGGCAGTGATTTAAAAATCGGTTTAGGTGAATCTTTTATGGCAAAAGAGTGGGAAGCCACCCCAGATTTAGCAGACGTACTAACTCCATATGCGGAGAAGTTATTAAATATCGTTCCAGGTTGGATGCGAAAATTTCGTAAGTTATTTGAGCCATTCCAGCCAAAACATGAAGAGAATGATTTAAAGGGATCAAGATCAAACATCTCCCGTCACTACGACCTATCAAATGACCTATTTCAATTATTTTTAGATGAAACCATGATGTATTCATCTGCGAATTTCGCGGGCGAAAAACCAATCTGGGATAACTTTGCAAAGGCGCAGATAAGAAAGATTGAAGGGATTTTAGATTTTGCTGGTGTAAAACCAGGAATGCATATTTTGGAGATCGGAACTGGTTGGGGACAACTTGCGATACAGGCGGCATATCGCGGAGCGAAAGTTCATTCCATAACTCTTTCCAAAGAACAGAAAGCTCTTGCAGATCAACGTATCGCAAAAGCTGGATTAGCGAATTTGATCAACGTAGAAATTCGCGATTATCGAGATTTAAAAGAGCAATACGATGCTGTTGTAAGTGTTGAGATGATTGAAGCAGTGGGTGAGAAGTACTGGCCAACTTATTTTGATGCAATCAGCAAGCATTTGAAGAGTGGCGGACGCTTTGGTTTGCAGGCGATAACCATGCCGCATGATCGAATGTTGGCTTCAAAACATGCATATACCTGGATTCATAAATACATATTTCCAGGCGGAATCATCCCGTCACGAGAAGTCATTGATCAGTACACAAAACGTGATATGAAATTAGTCGACAGTCGTCCACTAGGTCCTGATTATGGATATACGCTCAAACTCTGGCGTGAGAGGTTTATGCAAAACATCGAGAAGGTCCGCGCACTTGGTTTTGATGATGAATTTGAAAGAATGTGGCAGTACTACCTTGCTTACTCTGAAGCAGGTTTCCGCGCCGGACATTTAAATGTGTGGCAGTTAGGTTTTGTGAAGAAATGAAAAAAGATTGGAAAACTCGGAAGGCCTGGATCATCGGCGCATCTTCAGGGATTGGGGAGGCGCTTGCTAATGAATTACAAGCCAAAGGTTGCCAAGTAGTTAGATCGTCACGAAGCGGCGGAGATATTTTGATAGACGTGGCCGATGACGAATCAGTTTCAAGCGCAGCTAAAACTTACAAAGAGCGTTATGGTGATTTTGATTTGGTTGTGGTGATGGCAGGATATTGGAAACGAATGACCGCAAAACAATTTGATTTAGATGTATTTAAGATGCATAACAATACAAACTCTGTAGGTATGGCTAGATGTGCAGCTGCGGTGTTGCCTAAAATGATAGAGAAAAACTCCGGAACCTTTGTTGGAGTCGCCTCTGTTGCGGGATATCGCGGTATGCCAGGTTCTAGTGGTTATGGGCCAACAAAGGCAGCGCAACTAAATTTCTTAGAATCACTTAGGACAGATTTAGTAAAAACAAAAGTTTTAATCCAAGCGGTATCTCCAGGGTTCGTTAAAACACCAATGACTGATGTCAATAAATTTCCAATGCCATTTTTAATCTCTGCAGAAGAAGCCGGGAAGATAATCGTCAAAGGGCTAGAGAAAGAGAAGCCAGAGATTGTCTTTCCACTGCCAATGGCGGTAATGATGAAAATTGCTCGAATAGTTCCTCAGCGCATTTGGCCAAAGTTATTTAGACGTGGATAATGGCGGCATGACACAAGCGACTCTTCATACAAATCATGGCGATATCGTCATCGAACTATTTCCGAATCACGCACCTGAGACGGTAGCCAATTTCGTTGGCCTTGCAACGGGTGAGAAGCAGTGGACCGATCCACGAAGCGGTGCAAAGAGCAATGAGAAACTTTATGACGGCACAGTTTTCCATCGCGTGATTGCAAATTTCATGATTCAAGGTGGAGATCCACTGGGTCAAGGTTTTGGAGGCCCAGGCTATAAATTCAAAGATGAATTCCATCCAGAGCTAAATTTCGATCGTCCATATTTATTAGCAATGGCAAATTCAGGTCCAGGTACAAACGGTTCACAATTCTTTATTACTGTCGCGCCAACTGAATGGTTAAATCGCAAGCACACCATTTTCGGCGAAGTCAAAGATGCTGCAAGTCAAGCAGTTGTCGATAAGATTTCAAATGTAAAGACAGGGGCACAAGATCGCCCAGTCGAAGCGGTGACAATTAATAGCGTAACCATTGCGTAATGCGTCCAACTACAAAGGCGTTAATAACTTTAATTTCTGGCTTCTACCTGGCGTGCTTACTTATTTCAGGTTTAGAGGAGCAGCTGTATTTAAATCGCTTTTTGGTCTTCAATAACCACGAGTATTGGCGACTATTAACCGTTGCATTGACTCATGGTGGCATCATGCATCTCTTCTTTAATATGTATGCGCTTTTGATCCTCGGAAATTCAATCGAATCAGCGTTAGGGCGGAATAAGTTCTTGTTGATCTTTCTAATCTCTCAGATTGGAGCATCGCTTACCTCAATATATTTCAGCGCCTTCAATACAGTTTCAGTTGGCGCGTCAGGTGCGATATTTGGATTGTTTGGTGCAATGGCAGTATTAAGTAAGAAATTTGGTTTTGAAGATAAATCAATCTACGTGATTATCGGTATCAACTTTGCAATCGGTTTTATCTTGCCAGGAATAGATTGGCGAGCCCATTTGGGCGGTTTGATAAGTGGAGCTTTGGTTTCGTTATTCCTGCTATCGCCAGCGCGTAGCTAAACCGAATCCAATTCCAATAAAACCAAATCCAATCAACATATTCCAAGAACCAATGTTTGGAATTGGGTATTGAGTCTGAGTCACATAAAAGACCACTATCCAGAAGAGTCCAATTAGAAAACCTGCGACCATCGTTGGAGCCAACCATTTTGGTGATTCGACCGGACCATCAAAGGTTTCGATCTCTGGATGCTCTGATTTGTAGGCGCGAACTTCTTGAACTTTCTTGCGGATCTTTGACTTTGGCATGTGGTGAAGTTTAGCGGAATACTTTCGCCATGCGAATTCTGGTCATCGACAACTACGACTCCTTCGTATTTAACCTCGTCCAGTACTTGGGTCAATTAGGTGCGCAGTGTGTCGTCGTTCGTAACGATGAAGTTAAGGCTAGCGAGGCAGAGAATTTCGACGGTGTACTTATCTCACCTGGTCCAGGAATTCCCGAAGATGCAGGTATCTCTTTGGAGATGATTAAGTTTTGCGCTGAAAAGAAGATTCCACTTTTTGGAGTCTGTCTTGGTCATCAAGCTATCGCTACTGCATTTGGCGGGAAAGTTTCACGCGCACCGGAATTGCTTCACGGAAAAACTTCACAAGTACATCATCAACAACAAGGTGTATTTGATGATTTACCTTCACCATTTATTGCAACTCGTTATCACTCGCTAGCGGTAGAAAGAGAATCTTTTCCAAACGAGTTAGAGATTACTGGTAGAACAGAATCTGGAATTATCATGGGATTGCGCCATAAAACTTTACCTATCGAAGGCGTGCAATTTCACCCCGAATCTGTTCTTACAGAACACGGACATGCGATGCTTGCGAATTGGTTAGTTGAATGTGGCGATAAAGAGGCACGCAAACGCGCTGTTGGATTATCGCCTGTTGTTAAATCATAAATTGATTAAGACTGCTTATTGATCGTCACTGTAACTTGCGAACCAATCTGCAGTTGAGAGCCTGGCTCAGGAGCTTGTGCTAAAACTATTCCAACCTGTTGATTGGCATCATACGAATAAATCTCACGCATTAAGAAGCCGGCTTGAGTCAATGTGGTTCTTGCTTGAATTGCGCTCTGTCCAACTAAATTAGGTACCGCAACATTTCCATTTGCAATTTGTAAAGTAACGCCAGATCCCGCCGGAATTGTTGATCCTGGAATTGGATCTACTCCCAATACGATTCCAATTGATTTATCGCTTGGAACTGCATCGATCGCAGCCACATTTAATCCTGCTGCGGCAAGTGCATCTCGCGCATCGCTCAAAGTAAGTCCGACAAGATCTAAGGGAACAACGGTATCTCCAGGCCCATCGCTAATAGTTATGGTCACGACGCTGCCGCGTTTAGCTCGGGAAGTTGCAAGCGGAGATTGCGATGCAACTCGATCGACAGGAATCTTTGAATCATGCGCGCGATTTACAACTACTTTGAAAGCACTTAATTGAGCGGAGGCATCTGATTCAGTCAAACCAACCACATTTGGAACTTCGATACCAGTTATAGAACCATCTCTTGAAGTAATTGCGAATCCGCCAACTGCGATTAGACCAAGTGCAAGCACGCCTGCCACGGCTTGCCACAGACGATTCTTCTTCTTGCGCGGTCTGACAATCTCTGTGGTGATTGTCTGTCCGGTTCTAATTCGGTGCAAATCTGCCAACATGGAGTTTGCATCTTGATAGCGATTTGCAGGATCTTTCGCCATCACAACAGATAAGAAGTGATCAAATTGCGGATTGATTGCTGAGTTTATTTTGCTAGGTGGAATCAATTCCGCTGATACATGTTGAAATGCAATCGATACTGGCGTATCTCCCACGAATGGCGGACGTCCAGTTAACATCTCATAAAGAACGCAACCGACTGAATAGAGATCGCTTCTTGCATCTGCGACCTCTCCACTTGCCTGCTCGGGCGATAAATATTGTGCAGTTCCGACCACATTCCAGGTTGCAGTCATCGTGGCGCTGACATCATCAAGTGCACGAGCGATGCCAAAATCCATCACCTTTACATCACCTTGATCAGTGATCATGATATTTCCAGGTTTGATATCACGATGCACGATTCCATTTGAATGCGAATAAGCAAGGGCCTGCAAAATACCTTCAGCTATTTGAATCGCTAATTTCGAATCGATAGGACCATCAATTAGATCTCGAAGGGTTTTTCCTTGTATCAACTCCATGACGATGTATGGAGCAGGGCTCTCACCGCTATCGTAAACAGCAACAATGCCTGGATGACTTAAACCTGCCGCGGCCAGAGCCTCTTTTCTAAATCTCGTGACGAAGGTTTGTTCACGATTTAGATCGCTTCGTAATACTTTGAGCGCGACTTCGCGATTTAGCCTCAGATCTTTTGCGACAAATACATCAGACATGCCGCCTGCACCAATTAGTGCGCCAACTTCGTATCGCTCACCAAATAGCGTCATTTTGCCGCTCCGAGGAATCTAGTTTCGGTATCGCCTGCCCCAACTTCGGCAATCACGATAGTCACATTATCTGGTGCGCCACGTTCATAAGTTAGGGAAATCAATTTATTGAGCGCGTCTTCTTCGTTCAAAATCTTATGTATCTCTGAATTTGATACGACATTATTTAATCCATCGCTACAAATTAAGAATTTATCGCCTGCTTTGAGGTCATATTGAATCAATAACGGAGTTATATTTCCCTGACCCATTAAGACGTTTGTTAGAACAGATCTTTGCGGATGAGTTGCGGCCTCAGCTTCAGTAATTGAACCTGAATCAATCAATTCTTGAACCACCGAATGATCTTTAGTTATCTGTATGAATTCTTTACCACGCAACCTATAAGCTCGAGAATCACCAGCATGCAAAACATAAGCCTTTTGTCGGTATAAAGCGATTGAAGTCAGAGTTGTGCCCATCCCAGATAAGCGATCATCTGCATCTGCAGTATTTGCTATTTCGTGATCAATTTCTAATAATGAACCTAATAGAAAATCTTCTAGAGATTCTGGATCCATTTCATCGTTATTTAAAAGTGGCAAAATCTGTGCAAGCGTTGTGATTGCAACTTTAGATGCAACTTCTCCACCTGCATGGCCGCCCATTCCATCAGCAACGGCTATTAATACGCCATTTATAAGGGCAGAATCTTCATTTCCATTTCTATGCAGACCAACTTCACTTCGTGCATCTGCTTTAAATCGTGCAGGAATACTCTGCGTCACGCGCCTTAGCCTACGGGTAGAATTCGCAGGTGAGTAAATATGCCTATCTTGGTCCAGTTGGCACCTTCACTGAAGCTGCGCTGCGCACCATTACTGGCGACCAAGATCAATTAATTCCCTGCTCAAATGTTACTGCTGCTTTAGATATGGTCCGAAGCGGCCAAGCAGAGCGCGCTTTGGTACCAATTGAGAATTCGGTGGAGGGAGTTGTTGCTAGAACACTTGATGAATTAGCAATCGGAGATCCTCTAATAATCACTGCGGAGGTTTTATTACCAGTGACTTTTGCTTTCATGGTGCGAGATGAGAAGGCTGAGATTAAGAGAATTGCTACACACCCTCATGCGGAAGCACAATGTCGAAATTACATCGCAAAAAATTATCCAAATGCTGAAATTGTTTCTACCAATTCGACTGCAGCAGCGGCAGAAGCTTTAGCAAAAGGCGAATACGATGCAGCAATCGGTGCAGAGGTTGCTGCCACAACTTATGGCTTAAAGGTAATCAACAACAATATCGGTGATATCGAATCGGCGGTCACAAGGTTCGTATTGGTATCAAAGCCTGGCGCACTACCCGAACCGACGGGATTTGATCGCACATCGCTCGCTGCATTTATTGGGATAGACCATGCAGGTGCATTGCTCGAGGTATTAACTGAGTTTGCGGTACGCGGAGTAAATCTAACTTTCATTCAGTCTCGCCCAACCGGACGCGAATTAGGCCACTATCACTTCATCATTGATGCTGAGGGACATATAAATGAAGCGAGAGTTGGCGATGCGCTAACTGGTCTTCGAAGAATATGTGAAGATATTAGATTCTTAGGTTCCTATCCGCGTGCGGATAAAGTTGCACCAACAACAACCAAGACAACAAGCGATTTAGCATTTAGAAGTTCGAATGATTGGTTAGATAACGTCAGAAAGGGGCGTGCGACATGATAGATATCAAGTTAATCCGCGAAAATCCGGAGCTTGTTAAATCATCGCAGCGCGGCCGTGGCGAGGATGAAAAGATAGTTGATCAATTACTTGACTTAGATAGCAAACGTCGAGATGCAATCGCTACTTTTGAAGCACTTCGTGCAGAGCAGAACCAATTATCTAAATCTGTTGGTGCAGCCAAAGGGGATGAAAAGAACGCACTTCTCGAACAAGCAAAGGGCTTGGCAGCAAAGGTAAAAGAGGCAGATAGTAAGCGTGCTGAGATTGAAGCGCAGACAAATGAAGTTGCAAAGCTTCTATCGAATGTTCTTGATCCAGATGCCCCAATTGGCGGCGAAGAAGATTTCAAAGTTATCGAACACGTTGGTACACCGCGTACCTTTGATTTTGAACCAAAAGATCACGTCGAATTAGGAAAACTTCTTGGCGCTATTGATACTGAACGCGGCGCAAAAGTTGCAGGCGCTCGCAGCTATTACTTAACTGGCCCAGGTGCGATGTTGGAATTGGCGCTAGTTAATTATGCGATTTCACAGGCAACTAAAGCGGGATTCATCCCAGTGATTCCACCAGTATTGGTTAACCCACCAGCTATGGAGGGCACTGGCTTCTTAGGTCAAGCTGCAGAGAACGTTTATCACATCGAAAAGGATGATGTTTATTTGGTTGGGACTTCTGAAGTTCCGCTTGCGGCTTATCACATGGACGAAACTCTTGATGCGAAGAAATTACCACTTCGTTATACGGGATACTCACCATGTTTCCGTCGCGAAGCTGGAAGTTATGGAAAGGACACTCGCGGAATTATTCGCGTTCATCAATTTGAAAAAGTTGAGATGTTTGTCTTTTGTGATCCCGCAGATGCAAAGGCAGAACACTTGCGATTATTACAGTGGGAGAAGGATTTCTTAAATGCGATGGAGCTTCCATATAGAGTGCTAGATATTGCATCTGGAGATCTTGGTTCCTCTGCAAATCGTAAATTCGATTGCGAAGCATGGATTCCAACGCAAAATGCATATCGCGAAGTCACAAGCACCTCAAACTGCACCGAATTCCAGGCTCGACGTTTAAATATCCGCATGAAAGATGAGAATGGAAGCCGACCTATTGCCACGCTAAATGGAACCTTGGTGGCTGTCCCACGCATGATTGTGGCGATACTTGAGAACAATCAGAACGCTGATGGATCAGTTAATGTACCAAAGGTGCTTCAGCCATATATTGGCAAAGATAAATTTGAAGTGATCTCTTAATAAATGAGTTTTCGCCCAAAATTAATCGCAACAGATCTAGACGGAACCATCTGTCCTCATGCTGCGCCAATTTCAAAGAGAACTATCGCAAGTTTAACTCGCGCACATGAATTAGGCATAAAGGTTTTCTTTGTAACAGGTCGTCCGCCGCGTTGGATGGGACAGATAAAAGAGGCATTTAATTTCGGGCAAGCCATTTGTAGTAATGGTGGGATTCTTTGGGATCTACAGGCAGAGAGAGTTTTAGAAGAATGGCGAATCTCTCCTACTGATATGAGAGAGACGGTTGTAAGACTTCGTAAAGCAATTCCTGAAATTCACTTTGCATTTGAGAACCATGGGGATTTTCGCCGGGAGAAACTTTATGTAGCGCGATGGGATTTAGGCGTCGACACAACTGGAGTCGATGACATCCTCGAACACACAGAAAACGGTGCAGTTAAATTATTAGCCCGTGGGTCAGATAAATTATTTGATTCCGATGAATTATTAGCAGTTGCAAAGAAAGTTGTTGGTGATATTGTCACTGTTACACATTCAAATCCATGGGAATCTTTACTAGAGATTAGTGCGCACGGTGTATCTAAAGGTGACACACTCTCAATTCTTTGTGAACGAATGAAGATAGATCGTGAAGATGTCGTTGCATTTGGCGATAATCCAAATGATTTCTCAATGTTGGAATTTGCTGGTCGTTCATATGCGATGATTGATGGGCATCCAGATGGAATTAAATATGCAACTGCTTCTGCGCCTCCCTGCGATGAAGATGGTGTGGCTCAGATAGTTGAAGAGCTAATCAATTTGCCGGTCCGTAGCTAATACATATAAATTACGCCACGGAGGGCTCGCATAGCGGCCGAGTGCACC
>CAYFJY010000023.1:0-9359 GCA_964343665.1 uncultured Actinomycetes bacterium
GTTTTAAACCATAACTCTCTAAATGCCTCTGCATCTAGATCAAGCACTACTCTCACCTTTGCACCATCTTTTATACGCCGTGGCTCGATCATCAACTCAAGTCGAGGTCTGCGATCTACTACAGTCATACCTCTAACTAATCCATGCGCTGTCTCTACTCCAACATCAAAAACTTCGGTTCGCAATAAGGATGGGCGAAGAACTGCCGCCACTGCTCCATAGTCACCAAGTGTCACATTCTGCTTCAAGCGCCTCATGGATGAGAGTAATAACTTACCCGCAAATTGAGCTGACTTTTCATTTGAATTGGTCAATCTTTGCGCTTCGGCTTCAGTTATTATCGGTAAATAGAAAACATCTAAGCCATACATCGTAATTGGGATTCCGCTTTTAAAGACAATATCTGCTGCTTCTGGATCATGCCAAATATTAAATTCAGCCATTGCAGTTGCATTCCCAACGGAAGCGGATCCACCCATCAAGCAGATCTCTTTCAACTTTTTAGCGCTGGCCGGATATTTAGTTATGAAATTTGCAATATTTGTAAGTGGAGCTACCGGTACTAAGGTAATTTCGTTTGGTCTTGACTCAACTAAATCTCGCAATAATTCAGTTGCTTCGCGTCGATCAATGTTTCTGTTCGATTCAGGTAGCCCTAAATCGCCCATTCCATCTGCACCATGTATATGCTCCGCATATAAAGGTTCTTCAACCAGAGGCTTTGTAGCCCCTTTAGATACTGGAATCTCTCCTGCCCCTGCAGCATCTAAGACTTTCAAGGTATTTTTGACGACTTGATGTACGTTGGTATTTCCATCTACGCAAGTAATGCCGAGTAATTCGACTTCTTGATTCATCGCCGCAAAGAGCACTGCGAAGGCATCATCAAATCCAGTATCTACATCAAGGATTATCGGATGCTTCTTCATAATTCGAAAGTCTAGCCATAGAATTGCAATTATGAGAAAGCCAGTCATCGCCGTAGTTGGAAGCGCGATGATGGATCTCACGGCGTATACCGATCAAATTCCAAACGCTGGACAGACTTTAATAGGTAAGCAATTCACCACGGGTTTTGGAGGAAAAGGCGCCAATCAAGCCAAAATGGCATCGAATGCTGGTGGTGAGGTTTATTTTATAGGGAAAATAGGTAGTGATGTTTTTGGTGATGCTATTGCGGAGAACTTTAAAGTCTCTGGAATCAAAGATAACTACATAATGAGAGACCACTCGCCGACTGGAGTAGCTCATATCTGGGTTGATAAAACCGGTGAGAATAGAATCATAATAATTCCTGGCGCAAACCATGCAATAGATATAAATGTCGCTGAAACGGCAATTAAGGAAATACCTAATTTAGATATTGTCATAGGACAATGTGAAATAAAGCAGGAGGTTACTCTCGCCTGCTTTAAAGCCGCTAAAGCGCGTGGCGCAATTACCATTCTCAATCCAGCTCCGTATGAGAAATTAAGCCTTGAGTTGATATCGAATTCTGATTGGATAATTCCGAATGAGAGTGAATTCGATGAAATGGGAAATATCCAAGCCAATATCTTGCTGACGGAAGGTGACAAGGGTGCCCGCCATTTGAATTCTGGATTGCATATACCTGCAATAAAAGTGAACGCCGTAGACACTACTGGCGCTGGCGATGCCTTTGTCGGAACTTTTGCCGCCACCTTAAATTCTGGAATCGAAAATGCGATGAAGTTAAGTTGTATCGCAGCTGGATTAAGCGTCACAAAGAAAGGCGCTCAAAGTTCTTATCCAACCTACGCTGAAATTTCTACCTTTTCATAACCTCTTAGTACAAATGTTGGTCGCCTGATTATTTCACCATCAATCTTCATATTTGGAAAGGCTTTTACCAATTTTGGAAGCGCGATCCCCATCTCAAGTCGTGCAAGTGGCCCACCTAAGCAAAAGTGAATTCCAGCGCCAAAACCAATATGTGGATTTGGATCACGAGCTATATCCATTTGGTCTGAATCTTTGAAATGTTCTTCATCGCGATTGGCTGAACCAAGTAAAGCTGCAATCTTTTGTCCCTTCTTAATCTCTACCCCACCAACTTCAGTATCTGATGTAGCGGTTCGTTCGAAAAGATGAAGTGGAGCGTCAAAACGGAGGAACTCTTCCACTGCGGTAGCCGCATATTTACCTGGCTCTTCTACTAATTTTCTAAATTGATCTTCACGTTCTAGAAGAGCAACCATTCCATTTCCAAATCCATTTACGCTAGCTTCATGGCCTGCATTTAATAAAAGGACGCAAGTGGCAATTAACTCCTGGCTATTTAGTTTCTCTCCTGCTTCTTCGACTCGAACCAAATCTGTAATTAAATCATTGCCAGGTTTTGATTTTCGCTCGTCAGCAAGACTTTGAACATATGCTGCAAACTCGGAAGCGGCCCTTTTCGCATTTTCCTTTGCGGCATCGCTCGGATTCACTTCATACATCTTCACAATTGCTTGCGACCATGGGCGAAGTAGATATTCGTCTTTCTCTGGGAAACCAAGTAGCGCAACGATCACTTTTACCGGAAGTGGCTCCGCGAAATCTGCAATCAGGTCAAATTTGCCATTCTTTGCTCGGATTTCTTCAATCAAATCTGCGACTATCTTTTCAATGATTCCACGCTGACCTTCAATGACATTCTTATTGAAAGCTTTGGAAACTAAAGCACGCAATCTAGTGTGCTTTGGAGGCTCAGAATCCAAGATTGAGTCAGCATGCAACCAATTAAAAGTTGACCATTCGGATTCAGGTTCTTTTGGTTTAAATATACGACCTAACGATTTATTTCTTAAGGTGGCATTTGCATCTTCGTAGCGCGCAGCAAGAAACATATCTGTCTCTGCGTGCCAGATTGGCTTTCCGACTGCTCTTAATGCTCTTAAGTGTGGGTATGGATCAGAGATGAAATCTCTATCATTGAAGTTGATCATATGCCTCTCCGATCCGCCTTAAGTAGCCACTCTTATCCTCAATAAATGCTGAATTTATCGCACAGAGCGTCAACTCTTTGAATTCTGCTATTCCCCAGTTGAATGCAGTTGCCATCTGCTCAAATTCATTGCTCATACTGGTGTGGCTCATTAATCGGTTATCTGTGTTTATTCCGATATTAAAACCAAGTTCATATAGATATGCGATTGGATGTGTCGTGTAAGTATCTGCAATGCCGGTTTGCAGATTTGATGATGGACAGACCTCTAAATGAATCTGCTGTTCCAAAACCTGATTTGCAATCTTTCCATTTGGTAAATCCTCGACTATTCGAACCCCATGGCCGATTCTGGTAGCACCGCAGGAATTTATGGCAAGATCTATAGATTCTGGACCATCTGCTTCGCCAGCGTGAATCGTGAAAGGGATGTCGTGACGCCTCAAGTAATCGAAAGTATCTTTCTGTAAAGTCGGAGCGAAACCTTTCTCTGGACCAGCAATATCAAAACCGACAACACCTTTATCCCGATACTTAACTACAAGTTCTGCGACTTGCTGAGATTTATCTTGATTACGCATTCCACAAAGAATGGAATTCACCCTTAAACCAGTCTCTGCCTCACCTAATCGGTATCCTTCAAGCATCGCTTCCGTTACGGCTTCCATAGTCAGACCTTTTTTTGTGAAATGTTCAGGTGCGACTCTAACTTCAGCATAAATCACACCGTCATTAGCCAAATCTTCTACGGTCTCTTTTGCAATTCGAACGATATCTTTCTCTCGTTGCATGACCGCAATCGTGTGATCGAATGTCTTCAAATATTCAATTAACGATCCCGAATCGCAAGAATCTTTAAACCAATCTGATAGTTTGGAAACTGAATTCGTCGGTAAATCCATGTAGCCAATCTCTTCGGCTATCTCAATTATTGTTTCCGGTCTTAGCCCACCATCTAAATGATCATGTAATAAGACTTTAGGTAACTCTCTCAACCTATCCGCTCCAGAACAAGAGGCAACCGCTGATAATCAGTATCAAATTCAACTGCTTCATCTAAAGCCTCTTTAGCTCGATCAAATAACTCTGATTTATCTGTATGAAGTGTGAAAATAGCTTCGCCTTTGCTTACTTTTTCTCCAGGCTTTGTATGTATCTCAATTCCTGCACCAAGTTGTAATTGCTCGCCCTGTTTCGAACGACCAGCACCAAGACGCCAAGCTGCAATACCAACTTTAAGAGCATCCATGCGGGTAATTACACCGCTTTGCTCTGCAGTAATAACCATATTCTCTTTTGCAGTTGGTAGAGGTGCGTCGGGATCACCATTCTGGGCTTTGATCATTCGACGCCAATGATCCATAGCTTTTCCATTCTTTAAGTTATCTGCTGGATCTACACCTTTGATTCCAGCTAGTTCTAACATCTCACGCGCGAGCAATAAAGTTAATTCGACAACGTCTTCTGGACCACCACCTGCTAAGACCTCAACAGATTCACGAACTTCTAGAGCATTACCAGCCGTTAAACCAAGTGGCACATCCATCGCCGTGATTAACGCACGAATATTTACCCCTGCGTTCTTTCCAATCTCTACCATTACGGTCGCTAATTCTCGAGCTTTCACTGGATCGCTCATAAATGCGCCGCTACCCGTTTTAACATCTAAAATCAAAGCGCCAGTACCTTCAGCGATTTTCTTACTCATTATCGAAGATGCAATTAATGGTATTGCTTCGACAGTTGCAGTTACATCGCGTAGCGCATATAACTTTTTATCTGCCGGAGCTAGTCCAGCGCCAGCAGCGCAAATAACTCCACCTGTTTCTTGAATTACCTTGAGCATCTCAGAATTTGTGAGTGAGGCTTTCCAGCCTTTGATTGATTCCAATTTATCTAAAGTGCCACCGGTATGTCCTAGCCCTCTTCCTGAAAGTTGAGGAACTGCGGCACCACATGATGCAACGAGTGGAACTAATGGAAGCGTTATTTTGTCTCCGACTCCACCTGTTGAATGCTTATCGACTGTAGGGCGATCTAACATCGACCAATTCATTCTCTCGCCACTTCTAATCATGGCATCTGTCCAGCGGCTTATTTCATGGCGATCCATACCGTTTAGAAGAATTGCCATAGCTAAAGCAGACATTTGTTCATCTGCCACAACGCCTCTTGTATAGGCGTCTACAACCCAATCAATCTGCCTATCATTTAAGACTTTACGATCGCGCTTAAGTGCAATTATTTCAGGCGCTGTGAATGGCTCGCTCATTTGAGGTTTTCAGGACCAAATGCCCAGGGAAGCATCTCTGACATCTTTTTAGCTCCATTTGGCGTCATTAATAGCGCTTCGGGGCCACCATGTTCAAATAGCAATTGACGACAGCGTCCGCACGGGGCCAGATAATTTCCATCGCCGTCAACACAGACAATAGCAACTAACTTTCCTCCACCGGTTGAAATTAAATTCGAAACTAAGCCACATTCAGCACATAGTCCAAGACCATAAGAAGCGTTCTCGACATTACAGCCTTCGACAATACGTCCATCATCTACAAGCGCTGCAACGCCAACAGGGAAATTTGAATATGGCGCATAAGCTTTCTGCATCGCACTTTTTGCGTGTTTATGAATTAAATCCCAATCAATATTCACTATTTAATGCCACCTCGGCGATATGGCAGGCCATCAGCTGCAGGCATTCGAAGCCTCTGCGTACCAAGTCCAAGCACTAAGAGCGTAACAATGTATGGAGTCATGGTCACAAATTGACCTGGAAGTTCAGTTACGTTCACGTATAACCAAGTCGCTGTGAATGCCACCACCAATCCAATTGCACCAGATATAAATTTCTTCTTTCTTAAATTTCTAACTGTTAACAAAACCATTGCAAAAGCAAGCAGCATTAGAAGAGCATGAATGGCTGTGGCATCTCGAAGTTGAAGCGCATCAGCAAATCCGAATAGACCTGCTCCCGTCATCAAACCGCCTGGACGCCAATTTCCAAAGATCAATGCGGCAAGACCGATATAACCACGTCCACCAGTTTGGTTCTCCTGATAATGATTTGATGCGATTATCGCTAGGTAAGAGCCGCCGAATCCAGCAAATGCACCAGACATTAAGACACCGGCATACTTCATTAAGTAAACATTTACTCCAAGTGACTCTGCGGCAGTTGGCGCTTCGCCGGCGCTTCGAAGGCGTAAACCAAATGCGGTATGCCATAAGAACCAATATGAGAGTGGGACAAGTGCTATTGCAATAGCAGTCACGTAGGAAACATCTCCTGTTAAACCACGCAGAATCGCAAAGATATCTGAGATTAAGAACCATTTCTTAGCTGCAATGGCACCAAAGAGATCTGGGCTATTCCAGCCAAAGTAGTGGCCTCCAGAGAGAATCGGTAATCCATTTACAGATATTGATTCGATATCTGGTGATTGTGATGGGCCAACCCAAGTTCCGTTCTTGTAAAGAATCGTTGAGAGATACCGTGCTAAACCTGCTGCAATAATATTTATCGCAACACCAGAAACAACGTGGTCCACGCCAAAACCAACTGTTGCGATTGCGTGGAGTAGGGCTCCGAGTGCGCCCATCACAATACCTGCAACTAAACCTGCCCATGGGCCGTGTTTGGATCCAATGAATCCTCCGCCCCAAGCGCCCATAATCATCATTCCCTCGAGGCCAATATTTACGACGCCAGATCTCTCCGAGAAGAGACCACCTAGCGCAGCCATCGCAATTGGAACAGAGAGCAATAGCGCTGAAGATGCAGTTCCGATACTTGTTAAATCAGGAGCATCAGCAATCAATTTAATTGTTGAGAGCGAAAATACGATTGCAAATGCATAAAGTGCAAGTCGAAGAGGTTTATTCATAGAATTTAAATTGAAGCGATTAAGCATTTGCCACCGCCTTTGCCAAATCATTTGAGACAACTTTTACACGGTACCTACTTACAACTTCAAAGGCGATGACAGAACTTAAAAGAATTGAACCTTGCATTAAGAAGTAAGTTTCAGGCGCGATATCAATTAGATCTAGAGATCTTGATGAAACTTCCAAGAAAGAGAAAAGTAGACTCGAAAACGCCATCCCGATTGCACCATTTCTTCCAAGAAGAGCAACAGCGATAGCAGAGAAACCAAGTCCGGCCCTAAATCCCAAGTTATAAGCATGAGTCTCTGCTAAGACAGTCGGTAATCCAGAGAGCCCTGCAATTGCGCCGGATGAAATCATGGCAATCACAATCATCCGCTTTGAATTAACACCACTTACTCGAGCTGCGATTGGATTAATACCAGATGCTCGAAGTTCAAAGCCAAATCTTGTGCGATTAATAACCCACCAGAAAGAAACGCCTAGCACGACTGCAATTAAGAACATGCCATATATGCCTCGACCTTGGGTAGCGCTTTTATCTAAATGGTTGGTTAAGAATGAGAGGTTTGGCATTTGACCAGATGCTGGGAGTTCTTTTGTCGTCAAATTATTTGAACCTTCGATCTTCACAGTGAAATGTTTTGATAGCAGATAAGCGCTCAAGCCACCTGCAATGCTGTTGAGCATGATCGTAGAGATAACTTCATTTACTCCGCGTTTGACTTTCAAAACACCTGCTATCGCCGCCCAAAGTCCACCAACAGTCATTGCGATTAAGAATATAGCTGCGATATGTAGAACGGGAGGGAGTGTGAACATCGCACCCAAATAGAGAGAGAAGAGGGCGCCAAGTCTTAATTGGCCTTCAACACCGATATTAAAGAGCCCTGCACGGAAAGTAATCGCAATTGCAATGGCTGCTATGTAATACGACGTAGCTGTATTAAGAGTTTCGATTACCGAACTAGTGGTGGCTCCAAATTCCCACATAGTTTTAAAAGCTTCAATTGGAGATTTCTTTGTGGCCAGTAGCGCCAAACTTGAGATGATGATTGAGACAATCGCAGCAGAAAGTGGAGCTGCAATAGCCAAATAGATTTTCTTGGAGGAAAACTTCACTATTTAGCTCCTGTCATCGCAGCGCCTAATTTCTCAGGCGTTGTATTTGCAGGGTCAAGTTCAGCGGTTACCTCTCCACGCAACATAACCAATAAGCGATCTGACATTCCGATTAACTCCTCTAGATCAGCGGAGATTAGAACGATTGCCATTCCTTTTTCGCGAGCTTTACGAAGTTCTTCCCAAATCGCACCTTGCGCACCAACGTCCACACCACGAGTTGGATGTGATGCGACTAATAACTTTGGTGCATGGACCATTTCGCGACCGACTATGAATTTCTGTTGATTTCCTCCTGAGAGCGCAGTCGCGATCGTGTTTGGGCCAGGCGCGCGAACATCAAATTCCTGCATAATTAATCTGGTATCTTCAATAGTGGCGCGCTTATCTAAAACAAAACCATTAAATATTGGTTTCTTTCTTTGGTAACCTAAAATTCGATTCTCCCATAGCGGAGAACCAAGCATCAGAGCCTGACGTTGACGATCTTCTGGGATAAATCCGATTCCAGCATCTCTACGCTCAGCTACGCTCTTTTCATCGATGCAGATTCCATCGTAGTTGATGCAACCAGTGTAATTAAGTAGCCCAAGAATCGCTTCAGTTAACTCTGATTGGCCATTGCCCTCAACTCCGGCTATTCCTATTACTTCTCCAGCATGTAATTTAAAAGAGATATTGCTTAACAGATTGCGCGCACCCTTAGATGGAACTGTCACATTTTGTAACTCGAGAACTATGGTATCTCGTTTGGTATTTCCCTTTGTCTCAGGTTTCGGTAGTTCTGATCCAACCATTAATTCCGCTAACTGACGGGAAGTTACATCTTTTGCTTTAACTTCAGCGACAGTTTCTCCAGCACGGATTACGGTCACTTCATCTGCAACCCTTAATACCTCATCTAATTTATGTGAGATGAAGATTATTGACATCCCTTTCTCACGCAATCCATGAAGTGCACTAAATAGATCATCAACTTCTTGAGGAACCAATACCGCGGTTGGTTCGTCAAAGATCAAGATATTTGCTCCACGATATAAGACTTTTAAGATCTCAACTCTTTGTCGTTGACCTACGCCGAGATTCTCGACTAAATCATCTGGGTCAACATCTAACCCATAAGTCTCAGCCATTTGGCTGATTTTCTTGCGAGCTTCTTCAAAATCAATTTGGCCCGATTTTCTGGGCTCGTCACCCAAGATGATATTTTCAAGTACTGTGAAATTATCAGCCAACATGAAGTGCTGATGCACCATTCCGATACCTACTGCAATTGCCTCGTGAGGACTCTTAAAAGATATGGGTTTGCCATTAACAAAGATTTCGCCACTATCGGGGCGCTGCATTCCGTAAAGAATCTTCATAACGGTTGATTTTCCAGCGCCGTTCTCTCCTACCA
>CAYFJY010000023.1:9395-13758 GCA_964343665.1 uncultured Actinomycetes bacterium
CGCATGGACTGAACCGCCCTGAACTTTTAGAGAGACATCTTTATTTGCCACTACGCCTGGGAATCTCTTTGAGATATGCCTCAACTCGACCGAGACTGACAAATTGCGCTCCCTTGCACTTCGAATATGAGCCAAAATCTACTGCAAAAATAAAGTTAAGTCTTTAGGATTCGCGAGAAAAATCAGAGAGATTTAACAATAAATATCAATTAAAAATAAAAGAGTTGGCCCGATTAGAAAACTAACCGGGCCAACTCTTGATTAAAGCAATTTTTAGAAAATTTCCTATAAATTACTTTGGTACTGCAGGAACCTTGATCTTGCCGCTAATTATTGCCTTTGCAGCTGCATCAATCTGTGCCTTGTACTTGTTGATGTATCCACCAGAGTATGAAACTCCAACGCCGCCAGCCTTTAGATCGTAACGACGACCATAGATACCAGCCTTGGCATCAAGGATGTCGTTAACGGTTCGGCCAGAAACTGCGTTACCGATAACATCGTAAACAGCTTGATCGACTCGCTTTAACATTGAGGTAAGCATGTTCTTCTTCTCTGAAGCTGATGCGGTTAGGTACTGATCAGAGTCAACTCCGATTGTCCAAACTTTCTTACCTGCTGCAGCTGCTTCGGTTGCAGCCTGGAAGTTACCTGCGCCTGATCCACCAGCTGCAGAGTAAATAACATCTGCACCCTTATCGATCATGCCCTTTGCAATGACCTTTGCTTTTGCAGGATCATTGAAACCTGAGAAATCAGGTGGCTCTGAAACATACTTAACATCTACTGTTGCAGAATTCTTAGTTGCTTTAACACCTGCAACGAA
Organism: uncultured Actinomycetes bacterium; assembly: GCA_964343665.1. Lineage (GTDB taxonomy): Bacteria > Actinomycetota > Actinomycetes > Nanopelagicales > Nanopelagicaceae > ZLKRG08. The sequence continues at coordinate 10,222 of CAYFJY010000023.1, forward strand.
TCCTGCTTCAAACTTCTGAAGTAATGGAATACGAACGCCACCGATGTAACCGATCTTGCCTGACTTTGAAGCAAGAGCTGCTGCTACACCTGCAAGATATGAACCTTGCTCTTCAGCGAAAACCATTGAGGTTACGTTAAGTGCAGCTACTGATGCATCATCAACGATTCCAAACTGAGTGTTTGGGAATTCTTGAGCAACAGTTGTAACAGGACCTGCATACAAGAAACCAATTGCGATGATTGGGCTGTAACCCGCCTTAGCTAGAAGGCGAAGCTTGTCTGTACGCTCAGAGTCAGTTCCCTGTGTAACAGTAATTTCCTTAGAGGCAACGCCCCACTTCTTCTTTGCACGATCTAGACCTGCAGCTGCAGAATCATTAAATGACTTATCGCCACGACCTCCGATGTCATACGCAATACCAACTTTTACTTTTGATGCTGCGTGTGATGGAGCTGCGATAAAGCCGACGGTTGCCATTGTTGCTGCTGCAGCAACTGCGACAATACGTGTGAACTTCTTCAATTTTCCTCCCATGGGTTAGCTATCAAGACTTTGATAGCTCTTGATGGCGAGCCTAGTAGGCGGAGCGGAAATTTTCTAACATACAGGGTTTATTAAAGGTTACGTTTTAGTGAACCCTAAAGCAAAGGTTGACTGTTAACCGAGTACTCCAAGAGCGTTGTAGGCGTCTTTTAGCGTCTTACTTGCAAGAACGCGAGCTTTATCTGCGCCATTATTCAAGATGTTTATTAATTCACTCTCTTCTTTTAGAAGATCAAGCGCCTTTTGACGCATCGGAAGTAAAAATTCAACCGTAGCATCAGCAACTGCGCCTTTGAAATCTCCGTAACCTTTTCCGGCAAATTCATCTTGAATCTCGGAAATATTTCGCCCCGTTACTACTGAATAAATCGTCATTAAATTACTAATTCCCGGTTTATTCTCTTCATCGAACAATACTTCGCGGCCAGTATCAGTTACAGCGCTCTTGATTTTCTTGGCGTTTATCTCAGGGGCGTCCATCAACTCAATTACACCACTTGCACTTGATGCCGATTTCGACATTTTGCTAGTTGGATCTTGTAGATCATAAATCTTTGCGCCTTCCTTCAAAATATATGCCTCGGGAAGAGTAAAGACTTGGCCATATCTAGTATTAAATCGATTTGCTAAATCGCGAGTAATCTCAATATGTTGGCGTTGGTCTTCACCAACTGGAACTAAATTTGCTTGATAAAGCAGGATATCTGCAGCTTGCAACATTGGATATGTAAATAATCCAACGCGAGCGCTATCGGCTCCTCCTTTTGAAGATTTATCTTTGAATTGAGTCATTCGACTTGCTTCACCAAATGATGCAACGCATTCCATAAGCCAACCCAATTGGTTATGTTCAGGTAAATGCGACTGCACAAATAGCGCAGATTTAGAGATGTCGATTCCCACCGCGATTAATTGAGCAGCAGATGCAAGGGTTCGTGCGCGAAGTAGCTTCGGGTCAACATCACCTGTCAGGGCATGCAGATCGACAATCGCGTAGTAAGCCTCATTTCCCTTTTGAAGATCTACCCATTGCTTGACCGCACCCAAGTAATTGCCTAAGTGAAAGGATTCAGAAGTTGGTTGAATGCCAGATAGAACTCTCTTCATGAGCACTATTCTCCCATGCGCGAAATGCGTATCTGGCCTACGCGATGGCCATCAAGGCTAATTACCGAGAGTCTGATTCCATTGATATTAACTACATCATTCTCTTTTGGCATTCGCCCTAGAAAATGCATCACAAATCCACTCACTGTTTGATAAGGACCTTCGGGAAGAGATATTCCGCTCTCATTCTCCAAATCCTCTAAAGAGGTCAAACCATCAATTTCAATATCACCAGTTCTAGATTCAGAATTGAACTCTTCTTCATCTTTGTCATATTCGTCCTGAATATCACCTATTAAACATTCGACCAAATCTTCTAAAGTGACTATTCCGTCGGTTCCACCGTATTCATCTAGAACAATCGCAAGATGATGACGCTGATTACGCATCTCGGTTAGCGATGGCAAAACTCCTTTCGTTCCCGGTAAATACATAATAGGTCGCACCAAATCTTGAATCTTTGAATTTGGATTTGCACTCTTTGTATCAAGTAGATCTCTTACGTGTATAAAGCCAATAACTTCATCTGTTGTCCCTAAGACAACCGGGTAGCGAGAGTGGGCCATCTCAACAGCAAGCGCAATCGCTTTATTTACTGTTAAAGAGCCATCCATGAAATCAACTTCGGTGCGAGGCACCATGACTTCATTAACTAATTTTTCCGAGGTATTGAAAACCTCTTCTACGATCTCTCGCTCCTCTTCAGTGAGCGCATTATGTCCAGAGACCAATTCCATGAGCTCTTCTTCAGAGATTTGACTCCGCTCTTCCCTTGGATCGATTCCAAATAGTTTTACTACCAAGTCAGTTGATTTTGAAAGTAACCAAATTATCGGCCTAAATAATCTTGCAATTCCTTCTATGACCAATGAGGAGTTAAGAGAGATTGGCTCGCTTCTAAAGAGCGCTAAACGCTTAGGAGCCAACTCACCAAATACCAGTGAGAAATAGGCGATGACTAAGGTAACTCCGATTATCGAGGTTAATCTTGCAGCGCCTTCTGAAAGTCCTAAATCGATCAATCTTGGTTCGACAAATACACCTAGCTTCTCCGCGCCTAAAGCGGCAGAGAGAAATCCGCAGACAGTTACGCCAACTTGGGCTGCTGCAAGAAAGCGATTTGGGTTCTCCGTTAATTTTGCTACGCGCAAACCTCGGCGACCTTTACTCTGACTTAATTGCTTAATCTGACCTTCACGTAGAGAGATCAGCGCAATCTCAGCAGCTACGAAAAACGCACCTAAGAGGATGAGCGCCAAGACCAAGGTGATGGCTTTAAAAAGTTCCATTAGATGAGAAAGGCTAGCGGATGGACTTCCCTCCTTGCTTTCCTACGCGTAATCTTTCGCCTGCATTAACTTCCAACGGATCGTCGGGCACGTACCTGCCCGGAAGGAGAGGCCTAAATTGGCATCGGTAACATTTGAAAAAGCATCACGTATCTATCCTGGTAATCCAATTCCAGCTGTAGACAAATTGGATCTCACTATCAATGATGGTGAATTTCTAGTTCTAGTCGGTCCTTCGGGTTGCGGTAAGTCAACATCACTTCGTATGTTGGCAGGACTTGAAGAGATTGATACTGGACGTATTTTGATTGGTGATCGCGACGTAACAAACGTTGCACCAAAAGATCGCGATATTGCGATGGTATTCCAGTCATATGCCTTATACCCTCACATGACAGTTGCAGAGAACATGGGCTTTGCATTAAAGATCGCTGGCGTTTCAAAAGAAGAGCGCGAGAAGCGAGTACGCGAAGCAGCAAAACTTCTTGACCTAGAACCATACTTAGAGCGCAAACCAAAAGCGTTATCTGGTGGTCAGCGTCAGCGTGTTGCTATGGGTCGCGCAATTGTTCGTGAACCACAAGTCTTCTTGATG
>CAYFJY010000024.1:0-12682 GCA_964343665.1 uncultured Actinomycetes bacterium
TTCCCTATACACGCTTTCCAAGCGTGCGCACTCGGCCGCTATGCGAATCCTCCAACGTCGAATCAACGACAGGGTGAATGTTATCGGCGCACAAACTATGATTCCGACCAGATCCTCCGCGCGACGTACATCGCGCTGAACTCCCCCAGGGCAGGAATGCAGCAAGGGTAGGTGTGCTCTGGCGGGTGTGCGGAGGGTCCTTCATATAAAAACGACTTATATGAAGACAAGTAGTTAACTCGAATAGTTAGAGATGAGATGGGGAATTAAATGTCACTTGCTCTTTATCGCAAGTATCGCCCATCCGTATTTGCAGATGTAATCGGTCAAGAACAAGTAACCGAACCACTAATGAATGCGCTAACAAATAATCGCATTCACCATGCCTATTTATTTTCAGGTCCACGTGGCTGTGGAAAGACCTCTAGCGCTCGCATTATGGCGCGCAGCTTAAATTGCGAAAAAGGACCAACACCTACTCCTTGTGGCGAATGCCAATCATGTAAAGATTTAGTTGCAAATGGCCCGGGTTCATTAGATGTAATCGAATTAGATGCCGCGACACATGGTCTTGTTGATGATGCTCGTGACTTAAGAGATAAAGCTTTCTTTGCTCCTGTAAATTCTCGATACAAGATTTATATAATTGATGAAGCGCATCAGCTTGGTCCTGGTGCGGCAAATGCTTTATTGAAAGTAGTAGAAGAGCCGCCCCCACATGTAATTTTCATATTCGCAACAACTGAACCAGATAAATTAATTGCAACTATTCGTTCGCGTACACATCATTACCCATTCCGATTAGTGCCACCCGGTGTATTAGGAAATCTGCTTGAGAAGATATGCAAAGCAGAAGGCGTAAAAGTAGCTAAAGGCGTGATTCCATTGGTAGTCCGCGCCTCAGGTGGCTCAGTACGTGACGCGCAATCTATTTTGGGACAACTACTAGCGGGAGCTGGTGATGATGGCGTCACCTACGAAATCGCAGTTCAACTTCTTGGTTATACAGATGGCGCTTTATTAGATGATGCAATTGATGCGTTAGCTGCGCGTGATGGTGGGACTTTGTTTACAACAGTTGATCGCGTGATTGAAAGCGGACACGATCCAAGACGTTTTGCCTCTGATTTATTGGAACGCTTACGAGATTTGATGATTGTTGATGCACTTGGTGAAAATAATCCATCTGCAATCTTGCGTGACATGCCAGATGACCAATTGGAGAGAATGCGCGCGCAAGCAAAACATATTGGAAGCGCAGGTCTTTCTCGATCTGCAGATATTGCTGCAGAAGGTTTAACGCAGATGCGCGGAGCAACAGCACCGCGATTAATGCTCGAGCTAATCTGCGCCAGAATGCTTCTGCCAATTGGTGACACTTCAGAGTCAGGAATGCTCTCAAGAATTGAGCGTCTGGAACGTGTTGAGTCGATTTCTCCTGTCCGAGCCACAAAACAGGCAGAAAAGGTGGCAGAGGCTCCGAAACAAGTTGCGAACGTCAAAGTGAAGTCGGCAGAGACTGAAGTTAAGGAGATTAAAAAAGAAAAGAGTGCACCTGCAATATCCACACATTCTTTCGATGTGGCTGGGCTTAGACGTTTATGGCCGGATGTAATCGAAGATGTGAAGAAAAAGCGTAGATTAACTTGGTCGCTACTTAGCGCGAGCGCGCAGATAATTGCAATTGATGAAACAGCCATAACAATCGGAATAATCAACTCTGGCGCACGGGACTCATTCCTGCGCTCAAATTCAGATGAAATCTTGCGTCAAGCATTTATCGACGTAGTTGGCGTTGATAGAAAGATTGAAGCAATAGTTGATCCATCTATTGATGGTTCGCCACAACAAAAAGCAGCTCCAACAAGAGGCGAATCAATGGATGATCCAGATGCGCTTTCAGGCACTGCACTTCTTGCCAAAGAACTTGGCGCTGAAGTTATAAAAGTAGAAGAGCACGACTGATGTACGAAGGCGCGATACAAGATTTAATAGATGCACTTGGTAGATTGCCTGGAATCGGTCCAAAAAGTGCGCAGAGAATCGCATTCCATATTTTGCAGACCGAACCAGAGGTCGCAGCAAATTTAGTTGAAGCAATCAGGACGGTGCGCGAGCGTGTCAAGTTCTGCGAAGAGTGCGGCAATGTCTCTGAAGATATCAAATGTAAAATTTGTATGGATCCAAGACGAGATGGTTCGCATATTTGCGTTGTCGAAGAATCAAAAGATGTCAATGCAATTGAAAGAACTAGAGAATTCCGCGGCAAGTACCATGTATTAGGTGGCGCAATCTCTCCAATCGATGGCATCGGACCGGAGCAATTACGAGTTCGCGAATTAATGGCTCGTTTATCGGATTCGAATATTCAAGAGGTAATCCTTGCAACCGATCCAAATCTTGAAGGAGAGGCGACTGCGACTTACCTAGCTCGAATGATCAAACCAATGGGAATCAAAGTAAGCCGCCTGGCATCTGGTCTCCCAGTTGGCGGCGATCTTGAATATGCCGATGAGGTAACGCTGGGCCGCGCCTTTGAAGGTAGGCGAAGCCTCGAGTAATCTCATAATTTGATACGAGTAAGCGTTTCATTATTTGAGATATTCCGGAGGTAAATCGCCTTACCCCCTTTACTGAGGCGAGACTTCTCCCATGGAGAGAACATGGGCTTAATCGTTCAAAAGTATGGCGGCTCATCGGTGGCTGACGCTGAATCAATGAAGCGCGTCGCAAGTCGCATCGTTGCGACCAAGAAGGCTGGCCATGATGTGGTTGTTGTGGTCTCTGCGATGGGCGATACCACAGATGAATTGATTGATCTTGCAAATCAGATAACTCCGATTCCAGAGGGCCGCGAATTGGATATGTTGTTAACAGCGGGCGAGAGAATTTCTATGGCGCTTCTTGCAATGGCCATTAAGAATTTGGGTCACGAAGCGCTTTCGTTTACCGGTTCGCAAGCTGGTGTGATCACAACAAGTGCACATGGTCGAGCACGCATCATTGACGTTACACCTTCACGAATTCGTGAAGCTCTTAATGAAGGTGCAATCGCGATCGTTGCAGGCTTCCAAGGAATTAGCCAAGATACAAAAGATGTAACAACTTTAGGTCGCGGTGGTTCTGACACCACGGCAGTTGCATTGGCTGCAGCGCTAGATGCAGATGTCTGTGAAATTTATACAGATGTCGATGGCGTCTTCTCTGCTGATCCTCGCGTTGTACCCAGCGCTCGCAAATTAAAGACAGTTACTTATGAAGAGATGTTAGAACTTGCAGCAGCCGGTGCGAAAGTTCTGCACTTGCGTTGCGTTGAGTACGCACGACGTTTCGATTTACCAATTCACGTTAGATCTAGTTTTTCAAATCATGAAGGAACCTGGGTGGTTAAGGACCACCCTGAAGGAGAAGACATGGAGCAAGCAATCATCTCTGGCATCGCACACGATAAGAGCGAAGCAAAGATCACAGTGGTCGGAGTACCAGATCGCACAGGTGTTGCTGCGCGAATCTTCCAAGCCGTTGCAGATGCGGACATCAACATCGACATGATCGTGCAGAACGTATCTGCAGCATCTACTGGATTGACCGATATCTCCTTTACATTGCCAAAGACTGAAGGTCAGAACGCGACTTCAATTTTGCAGAAATTACAGGGAGAAATTGGTTTCCAATCGATTCAATACGATGATCAAATCGGCAAATTATCATTGATTGGCGCTGGTATGCGCTCGCATCCAGGTGTGACTGCGACCTTCTTTGCCGCAATGTCCGAAGCTGGTGTAAATATCGAAATGATCTCTACTTCAGAGATTCGAATTTCAATCGTCTGTCGTGCAACCGATTTAGATAATGCAGTTCGCGCCGCACACACCGCATTCGAATTAGATGCAGATGGTGAGGCAGTTGTTTACGGAGGCACAGGACGATGAGCAAAAAGAAACTTCCATCACTTGCCGTAGTTGGCGCGACCGGCGCTGTCGGAACAGTGATGTTAGATATTTTATCTAAACGTAAAAATGTCTACGGTGAGATCCGATTGATTGCATCTGCTCGATCTGCAGGTAAGAAATTAATCTGTCGCGGTGAAGAGTTAACTGTTGTTGCGCTCTCTCCAGAGGCTTTCGATGGAATCGATATTGCGATGTTCGACGTACCAGATGAGATCTCAGAGAAGTGGGCACCAATTGCTGCCGCTCGCGGAGCAGTCGTAGTTGATAACTCTGGTGCATTTAGAATGGATAAGAAAGTTCCATTGGTTGTTCCAGAGGTAAATCCTAAAGATACTAAGAAGCGCCCAAAGGGAATAATCTCAAATCCAAATTGCACAACTCTTTCAATGATTGTTGCTATGGGTGCGCTAAATAAGAAATTTGGCTTGAAAGAATTAGTGGTCTCTTCTTATCAAGCAGCATCCGGCGCAGGACAACCAGGTATTGATACTTTGCAAGTACAATTAAAAGAGGTCGCGGGCAAAGACCTTGGTTCAGTTACCGGAGATGTACGAAAAGCAATTAAAGATTTAGGTCCATTCCCAGCTCCACTTGCAATGAATGTGGTTCCTTGGGCTGGATCATTGAAAGAGGATGGTTATTCATCTGAAGAATTAAAGGTTCGTAACGAATCCCGAAAGATCTTAGGAATGCCAAAGTTAAAGGTTTCAGCCACTTGCGTGCGCGTTCCAGTTTTAACTACTCACTCACTTACTGTTCATGCCACATTTAAAAAGAAGGTAACACGCAAAGCAGCGCAAGGAGTATTAAAGAAAGCTGCTGGCGTCGAACTTCTTGATAATCCGGAGAAGAAGGAGTTCCCGACTCCAGCGGATGTTGTAGGAACTGATCCAACTTGGGTAGGTCGCGTGCGTCAATCGCTGGATGATCCATTCTCGATTGATCTCTTCCTTTGTGGCGATAACCTACGCAAAGGTGCTGCGTTAAATACAGCGCAAATTGCAGAGTTAGTAGCTAAGGAGTTCACCAAGTGAGCGATTTGAAAAATAAGTTACAGAGCGATTTGAATGATGCAATCAAATCTCGCAACACACTGGTCGCGGAAACAATCCGTATGGTCCTTGCAGCAATTACCAACGAAGAAGTTGCCGGTAAAGAGAAGAAGGAACTCTCTGATGCTGAAGTAATTACCGTATTAACTCGCGAAGCCAAGAAACGTCGTGAAGCGGCAGAAGCTTTCGAACAAGGCGGTCGCGCAGATAAGGCTGCAACAGAGAGAGCTGAAGGTGAAGTTATCGCAGGATATCTTCCAGAACAGCTTTCTGAAGCAGAGATAAAGAAGTTGATTGAAGAGACAATTGCAGCAGTCGGAGCAAGCGGACCAGCTGATATGGGCAAGGTAATGGGCGCTTTAAAAGCGAAAGTTGCCGGAAAAGCAGACGGCGCAATGGTTTCATCATTAGTAAAGGCGGCGTTAAATAAATGAGTGAGAATAAAAAGTACGAATACGTAACAGTTCCATTATTAACCCATGCCACCAAGCAAATTCTTGATACTTGGGGATCAGAAGGTTGGGAACTTGTACAGGTAGTTCCAGCTCCCGGTGGCGGAGATTCATTAGTTGCATATATGAAAAGAGAAGTTAAATGACAGATGTGCGCGCAAAATTAGCTGAAAAAGGATTAACACTTCCAGTCGCAGCAAAGCCACTTGCAGCTTATGTGCCGGCAGTTAAGACCGGAAATTTAGTTTTCACCGCAGGGCAATTGCCAATGGTTAATGGCGAGATTGCAAAAGCTGGAAAAGTTGGCACTGATTTGACTCTTGAAGAGGCGAAGCAGATGGCAGAGATTTGTGCTCTTAATACCCTAGCTGCAGTCGAATTAGTTGCACCAATTGATTCGATTGTAAAAGTAGTCCGCGTTGTCTGCTACGTAAATGGTGCGGCAGGATTTACCTCTCACCCAGCTGTGGCAAATGGTGCTTCAGAGTTATTTATGCATATCTTTGGTGAGAATGGAATCGCTGCTCGCAGCGCATTAGGTGTATCAGAGCTGCCACTTAATTCACCGGTGGAAGTTGAATTAACGGTAGAAGTCGGTTAATTAATTTCAGCGGAGATTATTTACTGCGCTTAGATAAACGATCTAAGTCAGTGATCAAAACTGCGCGACCATCAAGTTTTAACCAACCGCGACCTGCGAAATCAGCGAGAGCTTTATTGACCGTTTCGCGCGAAGCGCCAACTAATTGAGCCAATTCCTCTTGAGTTAGATCGTGATGCACAAAAAGACCTTCCTCTGTCTTCTTGCCAAAACGTTCTCCTAAATCAAGAAGCGCTTTCGCTACGCGACCTGGAACATCAGAGAAGACCAAGTCACCAACTGCTTCGTTGGTGCGACGTAAACGTTGTGCTAAACGACCTAACAATTGAAGTGCGACATCTGGGTATTGCTTTAGCCAAGGGATTAATTTTTCATGGCCTAGTGAGAGCAACTTTGCATCTGTAACTGCAGTTGCAGTTGATGTACGTGGCCCTGGATCAAATAAAGATAGCTCACCGAACATTTCGCCAGGTCCGAGTATTGAAAGTAAATTTTCGCGACCATCACCTGAAGATGTTCCGAGCTTTAACTTTCCTTCAACTACAACATAAACCTGGTCGCCAGCATCTCCTTCAGCGAAAAGAACTCCACCACGATTGATCTTGACTGGTGTCATTGCGCTGCGCAGTGAGGCAGCTGCGGCATCATCAAGAGCAGTAAATAGAGGCGCTTTGCGAACTACATCATCTTCATTGCTCATAAAGATTATCCTAACTGGTCAGGTGCTTAACTTAAAAATCGGCGATACTTTACGCATATGTCGCATATGTCAGGGGATGCAAAGGCTATATATAAAGTCCTGACTAAAACCTACCCAAATGTTAGATGCGAATTAGATTTTAAGAATCCACTTCAACTATTAGTTGCCACGGTGCTCTCTGCACAATGTACAGATAAAAGAGTAAATCAAGTTACTCCAGTACTTTTTAAGAAATATAAAAGCGCGAACGATTTTGCAAATGCAGATATAAGAGATCTAGAGAAAATCATTAGATCTACAGGCTTTTTTAGGTCTAAAGCAAAACATATAAAAGGTTTAGCAAAAGTCTTAGATGCAGATTTCAAAGGAAAAGTCCCTCCGATTCAGGAGGAGTTAGTTAAATTGCCAGGTGTTGGTCGGAAAACGGCAAATGTAGTTTTAGGGCATGCTTTTGATATTCCAGGAATAACTGTGGACACCCATTTTGGTCGATTATCACGTAGATTCGGATGGACGACCTCCATGGATCCTGTGAAAGTTGAACATGAAGTCGGAGCCTTAATCCCACAGAAAGAGTGGACAAATCTTTCACAGAGGATGATTTGGCACGGAAGAAGAATATGCCATTCAAGAAAACCTGCGTGTGGTGCTTGTCCACTTGCAAAACTATGTCCATCATTTGGCATAGGCGAGATTGATCTGATCAAAGCAAAGAAATTGGTAAAGAGCGATGAAGATTTTCGTTAGTCTGTTAATTTCCGCTCTTGCATTGACAGCGTGCGGTGAAAAAATCCCAACTCGCTATACCGATGGAAAAGTAGTTGGCTGCAATTCAATTAAACATGTAAATGGAAACGGAACTGAATTATTTTGTTTGGGAGATGGCAGCGTAATAAATATTGACTCACTTCGTGGCCCCATGATCTTAAACATTTGGGGTTCATGGTGCGCTCCATGCCAAGCAGAGATTCCATATATTCGACATTTCTATGACAAGTACAACGATCAAGTGCAAGTAGTCGGACTAGATGTCGAAGAACCAAATAAAGAGGCAGCTAAGCCATTTATAGAAAGTCATGGCGTCGTATGGCCGAGCTTATTTGATCCGGATGGCCGCACGAGAAAGTTAATTGGGATGGGCGTTCCGATTACTTGGTTTATAGATGAAAATGGAAAAGTGATACATAAGAAAATCGGTGCATTTAAAGATTATCAAGAATTAGAAGGTCTAGCGAAGAAATATTTCACTCTTCGCTAGCTGAAGAGAGCCCCTCTTTAATCAAGTTCATTACATTTGGATCTGCCAAAGTTGTGGAATCACCAACTTGGCGATTCTCCGCCACATCTCTTAGCAATCTACGCATGATCTTTCCGCTTCTAGTTTTTGGAAGTTCGTTGACCACCAGAATCTGGCGGGGACGTGCGATTGCGCCGATTTCCTTAACTACATGCGCTTTTAGAGCAGTTATCAGCGCTTCACCTTTGGTGTGATCGATTCCGCCGCGCAAGATAACGAAAGCCACAATCGCTTGTCCCGTCATCGCATCGTTTGCGCCAACAACTGCGGCCTCCGCAACTTCTTCATGAGATACAAGTGCAGATTCAACTTCGGTCGTTGAGATTCGATGTCCAGATACATTCATCACATCATCGACTCGACCTAACAACCAATATGCGCCATCGGTATCAATCTTTGCACCATCACCGGCAAAGTAAACATTCTCATAGCGTGACCAATAAGTTTCTTTATAGCGTTCGGGTTCTCCCCAAACACCGCGCAACATCGATGGCCAAGGTTTATCCAAAATTAAATATCCACCGTGGCCCAAACCAACTTCGTGTGCATGATCATCAACAACTTTTGCACTTATTCCAGGCAATGGTCGCATCGCAGATCCTGGTTTGGTAGCGGTAACTCCGGGCAATGGTGAAATCATGATTGCACCTGTCTCGGTCTGCCACCAAGTATCAACAATCGGACAACGATTTCCTCCGATAATTTCGCGATACCAAATCCATGCTTCGGGATTAATTGGTTCACCTACGGAACCAAGTAAGCGAAGTGATTTCAAATTGAATTTATTTGGGAATTCATCTCCCCATTTCATCCAGGTGCGAATCAATGTAGGTGCGGTGTAAAGAATAGTTACCTTGTATTTCTCTATAATCTCAAAGAGGCGGCCTTTATGCGGGGTATCTGGAGTTCCCTCGTACATAACTTGCGTTGCGCCATTGATAAGTGGTCCATAAACAACATACGAATGGCCAGTAATCCAACCAACATCTGCGGTGCACCAATAAATATCATCTGGTTTTAGATCAAATACTGCGCGATGTGTATATGAGGCTTGGGTTAAATATCCGCCTGTTGTGTGGAAAATTCCCTTAGGTTTTGCAGTGGTTCCGCTGGTGTACAGGATAAATAGTGGTTGTTCGGAATCAAAAGCATCCGCAATGTGTTCTTCGCTTTGACGATCAACAAGCTCGTGCCACCAAATATCGCGATCAGTCCAAGCAACTTCTTGTCCAGTACGTTTTACTACAAGCACTTTCTTAACATTGTGTTCACCGCGCAGCGCTTCATCGACTGCAGGTTTTAGAGCGAAAGCCGCTCCTTTGCGATAACCACCATCTGCAGTGATTACCAATCTCGCATCTGCATCCTGAATTCTTGAAATCAAAGCCTCAGCGCTAAAACCTCCAAAGACAACAGAGTGCGCCGCACCAACTCTTGCACAAGCAAGCATTGCAACTGCCGCTTCAGGAATCATCGGCATATAAATAGCCACACGATCTCCAGCCTTAATTCCTAATTCAGTTAGAGCATTTGCTGCTTTCTTAACATCTTTAAGTAGATCTGCATAAGTTATGGTTCGAGTATCCCCAGGTTCGCCTTCGAAATAAAAAGCGACTCGATCGCCACGCCCTTCATCAATATGTCTATCTAAACAATTAACTGAAGCATTTAATTTTCCATCGATGAACCACTTTGCAAATGGAACTTGCCAATCAAGAACAGTGTGCCAGCGCTTCTCCCACTTTAGATATTCAGCCTGGCTCTCCCAAAAAGCAATTCGATCCTCATCGGCTTTTTTATATTCATCAGCTTTCACATTTGCATTTGCAGCAAATTCTGGTGAAGGCGGGAAGGTGCGATCTTCGCTAAGCAGGTTCTCGACTTGGTCCTGTGTCATAAGCGTCGAGATTACAGGTAGCGAGTATCCACAGCAATGGATTACTAAAAATTATCTCCGCTTACTTTGGTGAAAACTTCACCACTAGCGAAAACATAGAGAACCGTAATGAATCGGGAAAGGAGTATCGATGCTCGCTGCATTTCTTGCAATGTTGATTAAATTGCTAAATACCCCATCTAATGTGCAGGCCTTGGTTGCGCTATTGACCAAGATGCTAAAAACACTGAGTTAGACAGGGCTAAATATAGATAATCACTAAATAAGCGAAGAATCGCCGCCACCTGGAGGGCTTCCAGGGGCGGCGATTTTATTTTGGGCGGTGCAGATGGTTGGATTAGCCGTAAGCCAGGCTCATCGTGGCGCCCTCGGTTTGCGCAAAGTTTTATTAACCAGGAGCAAAAAATGGCAATCGCAACCCCTGAAATTTATGCCGAGATGTTAGATCGCGCTAAGAAAGGCGCATTCGCATATCCTGCAATCAACGTCTCATCATCACAGACTCTAATCGCAGCAATTCGTGGCTTCGCAGAGGCAGAGTCAGACGGAATTATTCAATTCTCTTGGGGCGGAGCTGAGTATGCATCTGGCTCAACAGTAAAGAACGCGGTTGATGGCGCCGTAGCGCTCGCAGAGTTTGCACATGTTGTCGCTAAGAATTACAACGTAAATATCGCGTTGCATACCGATCATTGCCCAGCAGAGAAGTTGGATACATTCATGCGTCCATTACTTGTAATTGGCGCAGAAAGAATCAAGTCAGGGCAGAAGCCTCTATTCAATTCTCACATGTGGGATGGTTCAGCTGTAGACATGAACGAGAACATGAAGATTGCAGATGAGCTTATCGACAAGTCAGTCGCTGCAAAAACTATTTTGGAAATTGAAATTGGTGTAGTTGGTGGCGAAGAAGATGGTGTCGAGGCAAAGCATGATGCCAAGCTCTACTCAACCCCTGAGGATGCGCTACACACAATCAAAACTCTTGGTTCTGGTGAACGCGGTCGCTATATGGTGGCAGCAACATTTGGAAATGTGCATGGCGTTTACAAGCCAGGCAATGTTGTTCTGCAGCCAAAGATTCTTCAGACCTTGCAGGATGCAGTCGCTAAACAATTAGGAATGGCGGCTGGCTCAAAGCCTATGGATTTGGTATTCCATGGTGGTTCTGGCTCACTTCTTTCAGAGATTCGTGAAGCGCTTGATTATGGCGTAGTAAAGATGAATATCGATACCGATACTCAGTATGCATTTACACGTCCAGTTGTCGATCACATGATGAAGAATTACGACGGCGTATTGAAGATCGATGGTGAAGTTGGAAATAAGAAGACTTACGATCCACGTGCATGGGGTAAATCAGCTGAAGCGGGAATGGCTAAGCGCGTAGTTGAAGCTTGTGAAGATCTCCGTTCAACTGGAACATCTTTAAAGAAGTAAGCCGACATCGATGCCAGCTTTAGTTCTCCTTGGTGCGCAATGGGGCGATGAAGGAAAAGGTAAAGCAACCGACCTCCTTGGCGATCGCGTCGATTATGTTGTGCGCTATCAAGGCGGAAATAATGCAGGACATACAGTTGTAATTGGTGATCAAAAATATGCTTTGCATCTTCTACCTTCCGGAATTCTCTCTTCAAATTGCGTTCCAGTGATTGGTAACGGCGTAGTTATCGATCCGGCAGTTTTGCTTGAAGAGATCAAAGGATTGAACGAACGAGGAATCGATACCTCAAAGTTAGTTATTTCTTTAAATGCCCATCTAATTACTCCTTACCATCGCACAATCGATAAGGTCACAGAACGTTTCTTAGGTAAAGCAAAGATCGGAACTACTGGTCGTGGTATCGGTCCTGCATATGCTGACAAGATAAATCGCATCGGAATTAGAGTTCAAGATCTATTTGATCCATCAATCCTCCGCCAAAAGTTAGAAGCGGCGCTGCGAGATAAGAATCAGGTATTGATCAAAGTATTTAACCGCAACGGAATCAATGTCGATGACGTATTGGCGGAGTATTTAAATTATGCAGAGATCTTGCGCCCCTATGTTGCAGATACCGCTTTACTTCTTAATCAAGCGCTCGAAGCCGGAAAGACAGTGCTTTTAGAGGGCTCACAAGGAACTTTGCTAGATGTCGATCATGGAACTTATCCATATGTGACCTCATCAAATCCGACTTCGGGTGGTGCGTGCACAGGTTCAGGTATCGGTCCGACGAAGATCGATCGAGTAATTGGAATTTTGAAGGCATACACAACTCGAGTTGGTAGCGGTCCATTCCCAACTGAGTTGTTCGATGAAGATGGCGAAGCGTTACGACGAATCGGTGGCGAAGTAGGTGTCACAACTGGTCGCAATCGTCGCTGCGGTTGGTTTGATGCGCCAATCGCTCGTTATGCAACGCGCGTAAATGGTTTGACCGATTTCTTCTTAACAAAGCTTGATGTCTTAACTGGTTGGGAGAAGATCCCAGTTTGTGTTGCATACGAGATAGATGGCAAACGTGTTGAAGAGGTACCCGCATCACAGACCGATTTTCATCATGCAAAACCAATTTACGAATATGTAGATGGTTGGAAGGAAGATATCTCCAACTGCAAGAAGTTTGAGGATCTGCCAATCAATGCACAGAAGTATGTGAAGTTCTTAGAGAAATTAAGCGGTGCGCCAATGTCTGCAATCGGAGTCGGACCTGGGCGCAATCAAACAATTGTCGTGAAGGAATTCAT
>CAYFJY010000025.1:0-12355 GCA_964343665.1 uncultured Actinomycetes bacterium
CATTGACTTATGGCACGCTGTTGAGTTCTCAAGTTACGGTTGCGCACTCGAAAAACTAGCGAAAAACGCTAACTTTTCTAGGGCAGCATCCAAACCTATTACGACGTTATCTGTCCGGTCAAATTCGCGCATACGAATCTGCCCTGTTTCAGAGAGCGTCTTGGAGATTTGGGGATCTGCAGTACGTCCAGAATTCGATTTTTACTCGAATCAAGCCCGTTTCACTGCAAGGGGATGAACTATAGGGGTAGGTTGGAATTAAGGTCAAATCGGGCTTTTTCGGTAAAAAACGCTATTTTTCGACCCAGACTGCAGCTAGGTCTCGCTTCCCTTTACGCAACAGTGCAACTTTCCCGTGTAAAAAGTGGCCTTTTTCGGGGGTAAATGCCTCATCGCTGACCTTCTGATTATTCAGATATGCCCCGCCCTCTTTAACTATTCGTCGGGCAGCTGATTTTGAATCCACTACCCCAGTGGCAACTAGCAGATCAACCCAGGTTGGAATATCAGAGAGCGAAATGGTCGTGGAAGGGAGCTCTTTAAGTGAGGAAACTAGGGTTTTCTCATCTAGTTCAGATAACTCTGCCTGTCCAAAGAGCGCTTTAGCTGCAAATTCAACTCGCGAGGCATCATCTGGCGAATGAACAAGTGAAGTTAATTCCCGTGCCAATGTTCGCTGCGCTTCTCGTGCGCCAGGATTCTCGATTAATGATTTTTCTAAATCTGCAATCTCGTTTTTATTTAAAAATGTGAAAACCTTTAAGAAATTTATGACATCTGCATCCGGTGTATTAATCCAATATTGGAAGAAAGCATATGGTGATGTCATCTCCGGATCGAGCCAAACTGTTCCGCTTGCAGTTTTACCGAATTTTGAACCATCGGATTTAACTAATAACGGCGCGGTCAGGCAGTGAGCAGTTCCGCCCTCTACTTTACGGATCAAATCTAAACCGGCAACGATATTGCCCCATTGATCTGATCCGCCAATTTGAAGCTTGCAATTATGGCGACGATAAAGTTCTAGGTAATCAAGGCCTTGTAAAACTTGATATGAGAATTCGGTATAAGAAATTCCATTTGCTTCTAAGCGATTTTGTACAGAGTCTTTTGAAAGCATTTGGTTAACGCTGAAATGTTTACCTATTTCGCGTAACAATCTAAGTGCAGAGTACTCTTTGGTCCAGTCGTAATTATTGACAGCGATTGCACCATTTGGCTTTATATCAAAATCGAGGAATTTGGAAACCTGTTTACGTATACGCTCTACCCACTCTTTTACAACTGCTTCATCATTGAAAGTTCGCTCTTCGCTCTTGCCAGATGGGTCTCCAACTAATCCAGTTGATCCACCAACAAGAGCAATTGGGGTATGGCCAAACATTTGCATCCGTTTCAAGACCAATAAAACAACGAGATTTCCGCAGTGAATGGAGGGTGCGGTGGGATCAATGCCTAGATAGACCGTGGTTGGCTTATCCAGCTGTTCGATCAGAGCAGCCTCGTCTGTGGTTTGAGCTATTAATCCGCGCCACTTTAGCTCTTCTAGGAGCTCTCTACCTTTGCTCATGCACCCATCATTTCAGAGAAATTCTTAACTTCATTGCTAATTATCGATTGCGCCGATTTTATTTGAGACTCAAGCTGCGTAAATTGCTTCTTCAATTCAGAGGGAGCGGTACCACCGTGAGTTGTGCGCCCAGCCAATGCGCCATTTACTGTTAAAACTTTTCTAACTTCTGTATCTAATTCTGTATGGGCATTTCTGAATTCTTCGTCGGTTAGTTGATGCAATTCTCTGCCTGAACTCTCAGCAATCGAGACACATTTTCCGGCTGCTTCGTGTGCCATTGCAAACGGAATACCTTTGCGAACCAAATAATCTGCAATTTCAGTCGCAAGTGAATATCCGGAAGGGGCAGCCTCGGCCATTTTTTTGCGATCAAAAGTCGTGGTTGCAACCATTCCAGTTACCGCAGGAATAACCAATAGCAAGGTATCAATCGAATCAAATAGCGGTTCTTTGTCCTCCTGTAGATCTCGGTTATATGCAAAGGGAAGCCCCTTTAACATTGCTAGAACTCCAGTTAAGTTACCGATTAATCTGCCTGATTTTCCACGTGCTAGCTCTGCAATATCTGGATTCTTTTTCTGAGGCATGATTGAAGACCCGGTAGAGAATGCATCGTCTAACTTGGCCCAAGCAAACTCGGAAGTTGCCATGATGCACCACTCTTCGCCAATACGAGAGAGATGAACACCGATTAGCGCAAGAATAAAAAGCGCTTCTGCGACAAAATCGCGATCGCTTACTGCATCAATCGAATTTCCAATAGCTGCGGTGAAACCTAACTGCTTAGCTGTTTCTTCCGGTTCTAATGGCAGTGAACTTCCAGCCAATGCTCCTGCGCCTAATGGGCTATATGAAGTCCTGGCGAGCCAATCATTTATTCGATCCAAATCACGGGCAAAGGCATGAACGTGCTTGGCAAGTTCATGGCCAAAGAGAATCGGTTGGGCGTGCTGCAAATGAGTAAAACCCGGTGCTTCGGCATCGGCATATTCCTTTGCTTTAGAAAGTAGTGCACTCTGCAATTCTGTTATCAATCCTGCAACATGAAGCATGTGATCGATTGAAAATAAACGTAAATCTGTAGCAACTTGATCATTGCGTGAGCGACCCGCTCGCAATTTGCCACCCACATCGCCGATCTGTTCCACCATTGCACGTTCTAGCGCCGAGTGAATGTCTTCATCACCTTCATTGAAAGCAAATGTTCCGCTCTTTACCTCATCCATCAACTGGCGAATCGTCTTTGCAATCGCTTCGCCATCGCTCTTTGAAATTAAACCACTTCTTTCGAGAATTGAAAGATGAGCTAGGGATGAGCGTAGATCGTATGGAGCTAATCGATAATCGAATTGAACGCTTCTAGATAGCGCAAAGACAGTTGCTGCTGGGCCAGAAGTAAAGCGACCTCCCCAAAGCGCCATTATCTACTTCCCTTCTTACCCGCATTGCCCGTCTTGCCCGTCTTACCCATTTTGGACATACCCGATAATTCTTTCGCAAGATCCGCTCCGCCATTGGCTTTTCGAGAGACGACAAGAACCGTGTCGTCGCCAGCTATTGTGCCAATGATGCTTTTAATTCCAGAGTGATCTAAATTAGAAGCAAGTAGTTGTGCTCCTCCAGGTGGAGTACGAACAACCGCTAGATTTCCAGATGACTCAACGCTAAGAATTAACTTTTCATTTGTTAAAACTCGAGATAGTGAATCATCAGATGATGAAGCTAACCTATAACCCTCGCTACCCCTCACGGCACCAATCTCTTCCAAATCCCTGGATGCAGTTGCCTGAGTAACTCGATATCCAGCCTTCTTCAACTCTTTAACTAAGTCAGACTGAGAAAAAATCAATCCGGATTCAATTAATGAGACCACTTTTGCTCTGCGAGCAGCAACGCTGTTAACCATTTTCCATCACCTCTGTAAAGATCTTTATGAATTTTTCACAATCCTTCTTCGTGATGATTAATGGTGGGGCAATTCGAATCGTATTTTCATTTGGCGCATTTACGAGTACGCCTTTGGCCATTAAGTAATTTGAAATCTCTTTAGCCCAGTTCTTCTCTAAGCCAATACCAATCAATAAGCCACGACCGCGAACCTCGGACACACCATCTATTTTCAAGAGCTCTCCCTTAAGGAATTCGCCCAACAAGAGAGCTTTCTCGCTAAGAGATTTCCTCTCGACTTCATTTATCGCAGCTAAGCCAGCAGCGCAGGAAACTGGATTCCCACCGAAAGTAGATCCATGTTCGCCTGGTTGAAATAAGCTTGCGGCGCTGCCGATTGCAATCATCGCGCCTAATGGGAGACCGCCACCAAAACCTTTGGCAACTGTAATTATGTCGGGAAGAATTTCTTCGTGTTCGTAACCAAACCAAAATCCGGTACGACCCATTCCAGTTTGAACCGCATCAATTGCCAATAAAACCCCGTGCTCGTCACATAAAGTGCGAAGTGATTTCAAATAACCTGCAGGTGGAACAATCACACCTGATTCACCTTGAATCGGTTCAACTATAACCATGGCAGTTTTTTTATTGATCGCGCGCTTAGCAGCGTTGATATCGCCATATGGTAAATATTTAATCTTTTCAATAATGGGGGCAAAGATATCTCGCTTAGCGCTCTGACCTGTCATAGATAATGAACCCATGGTTCTTCCGTGAAAGCCGCCAACAGTTGAGATGATGCGATTGCGCCCCGTTTTCCTGGAGAGTTTTAGTGCAGCCTCATTTGCCTCTGTACCTGAGTTGCAGAGAAAGACTCTTGCATCCGAAGTTCCAGTCATCTCAATCAATTTCTCCGCGAATAACATGGAAGTCGGATTTGCATAAAGATTGCTCACATGAGCCAGACGCGAAACTTGGTTCTTTACCGCCTTAATTAGTGCAGGATGAGAATGTCCCAATACATTCGTTGCGATGCCGCCAATAAAATCCATGTATCGCTTACCGTTATCGGACGTTAGATAGATACCAGTACCTTTAACGATATTTAACTTAGGAGTTCCGTAACTTTTCTGAAAGAGAGATTCCCATTGAAATTCTACTGAGTTAACTTTTGAGATCAGTTTTGAATTCATTTATAAACCTTCGTTCCACCCGTGCCATTTAATGCATCCTCTAGCGCCTGCGGATCCCTGCCATCAATAATCCGAACAACTTTGGCACCTTTTGAAATGGCATCGAGAGTAGCTTTTACTTTTGGTGCCATTCCACCATCAAAAAGATGCTTAATTGAATCTAGTTCGGAGGCCGAGATTTCATTTATAAGCGAAGCTTTATCCGGCCAATTTCTATAAATTCCTGGAACGTCCGTCATAAAAATCAAAGAGCTAGCATCTAAAGCGCCAGCAATGGCAGCTGCCGCTATATCTGCATTGACATTCAATCCATGCTGCGCGATTTCAATTTCACCATCAACTTCGACTGCAATCGGAGAAACCACTGGAATAAATCCAGAATCCAAAAGCGTCTTTAAAAGTTTGGTATCGACAATTTCAACTTCACCAACGCGCCCTAAATCTGCTTCTGAACCATCGAGTAAAGTCCGCAATTTAGTCGCTTGCAAAGTTCCGCCGTCTCGACCAGAGATACCTACAGCGGGAACATCATGAGCTCTTAGATGTCCCACGATTTCACGTAACACAGTGCCACTTAGCACTTGTTGAACCACAGCGAAAATCTCTGGTGTGGTGACTCTGAAACCGCCAACAAAAGTCGATTCCAATTGATGCGTTTTTAAGGCTGCATCAATTTGAGGTCCACCTCCATGAACAATTACGCAATTTTCCTTCTCAATTGTTCTACGTATGACTTCCGCAAAGGAACCTGAGGTATCAGTCATCGCGTGGCCACCAAATTTGATCACAATCATGTCGCGTACGCCGAATTCTCATGAACATAATCATGCGTTAAATCGTTGGTCAAGATAGTTGCATTGGCGCTCCCTGAATTCAAATTTATCTCTATCTCAACCAACCGATCATCAAACTTGACCAAATTACGATCCTCAGCCGGTGCGCTTGCCTTACAAACCAGTATTCCATTCAACTTTACATCGATATTTAATGGATCAAAGTCAGCTTTCGCAGTGCCGGTAGCAGCAAGTACCCTTCCCCAATTTGGGTCCCCGCCAAAAATCGCACATTTCAATAGATTGTTACGGGCATTGGCACGGCCAACTTCTACCGCATCTTCTTCGGTTGCTGCATTGATTACCTTAATTTCAATTGTTTTCGAGGCGCCCTCTGCATCAGCAATCAATTGTTCTGCAAGGGATTTACATACCTCTCCTAGCATATCTGCAAGTTGTGAATTATCTAAAGTTACCCCGCTAGCGCCGGAAGCCATGAATAACACTGTGTCGTTAGTGGATGTACATCCATCTGAATCGATTCGATTGAATGTGCGCTCTACAGTCTCTTTAAAAATTTGCTCTGCAAAATCTTCGTCGACTTTTGCATCGGTCATTACGATGGAGAGCATTGTTGCTAGCGCAGGAGCCAACATCCCTGCTCCCTTTGCGATGCCAGACAAAGTTACTCCATATCGATTTATGGAAGAGATTTTAGGAACTGAATCCGTGGTCATAATTGCTCTTGCGCTATCTTCAAAATTATCGTTACTTAGGTGAATCGATTGAATACCATTTTCAATCTTCGTCATAGGTAAAAGTTCACCAATTAAACCAGTTGAACAAACTACGATTTCACTTGGTGAAATATTTAATTTCTCGCCCACCAACTCTGCAGTCTTGTGAGTATCAGAAAAACCTTGCGATCCTGTGCAAGCATTTGCACCACCGGAATTCAAAATAACAGCGCTTACAGCTCTACCTTTTGTTACTTGTTTTGACCAAATTACTGGAGCCGCGATTACTTTATTGGTTGTATAAGTTGCTGTACCGAAATTTCTAGGACCTATATTTTGGATGATGGTTAAATCAAGTGCTCCGCTACTTTTTAGCCCTGCTGCTACCGCACCGCTTATGAATCCTTTGGGAAGGCTCATGAACCAATACCCATCCCAGTTAATCCGGAAAACTCATGAATACCTGTAATTAGATTTGCATTTTGAATTGCTTGGCCCGCAGCACCTTTACCTAAATTATCTATTGCTGCTGAAACCACGACTCTATTTGCATGTTCATCCACTGCAACCTGTAACTGTAAATAGTTAGACCCTACAACGGCGCTAGTTTTAGGCATCTGATCTTCTGGCAATACCCAGATAAATTCTTCAGCCTTGTATGCATCTAAATAAGCAGCTTTGAAGTCCGTACTCTTAGTGATTTTCGCGGTAACTGTTGCCAAGATTCCTCTGGGCATAGGAGCCAATATTGGAGTGAATGAAATCTTCGCACCCAGCGCCTGTTCTATCTCGGGAGTGTGTTGATGGGTGCCTCCAAATTTATAAGAAGTCATTGATCCCATAACTTCACTACCAATTAGATTTACTTTAGCGGTACGCCCAGCACCAGTCGTCCCCGAAGCTGCAACCACCACGATATCTTCGCTATCGACAAATGGAAGCATCGGCGAAGTGGCAAGTGAAATAACAGTTGCGTAGCAACCGGGGTTTGCAACTCTATTTGAAGCCTTAATTAATTCGCGATGGTTCGGTAGCTCTGGCAAGCCATATGTCCAAGTACCTGCATGCTCTCCCCCGTAATACTTCTTCCACTGCGAGGGAGATCTCAAGCGATAATCAGCGCCTAGGTCCACAATTTTAAGTTCAGGATCTAATTGATTTATTAATTTTGCAGATTCGCCATGAGGTAATGCTATGAAAAGTAGATCCAAACTCTTTAAATTTGATGGATCACTTGTTTGGAATTTACGACCGGCGTAATTACTAAGCTGAGGATGAACGGAGGTTATCTCTTCTCCGGCATTTGCACCTGCTGTGATTACAGAGGCTTCAAACTCGGGATGGCTTGCAAGCAGACGAAGTAACTCCCCGCCAGCGTAACCACTCGCCCCTACAACTCCGATTTTCATGAGGTGAGCATATTGGTTTATCTCTATTTATGCAAATTTATACAAAATAATGCATATTTATACAGAGTAAATGTCGCGATTTATGCGCGAACTGTCGCCCCAAAACGCTCTGCTGCCAATTTTGCTGCCGATTCCCTAGCTGCTGAAACTTCTTCGGATTTAAGTGTCCGGTCTGGCGCGCGGAAAGTTAAAGTGAACGCTAAGGAAATTTTCCCGTCACCAATCTTGTCGTAGCGGTCAAATAATTCGATCGACTCAAGTAATTCTCCTGCTCCAACTCTTAATATGTTCATCAAATCAGCCGCGCTTACGCTTTGATCAACTACTAGAGCGATATCTTGCACCGCTGCAGGCATTACGCCAACGGGTTTAGGAGTTACAAGTGGTGATGCAGGTAGCGCATCTAAATTAATACCCCAAGCAGAGGCTCTTTCTGGAAGTGCAAACTCCGACACAACGCGCGGATGCAACTCCCCTGCGTGAGCGACAGCTTTACCGTCAACTAAAAACTCCGCACAACGACCTGGATGCCATGGTGCAAGTTCGGATCTCTCAATCGTAAATTCAAGCCCCATTAGATTTAGCAGTACTTCAACTGCTCCTACCGCATCGCTCCAATCATAACTTCTCTGCTTTCCATGCCAGTTCTCAGTGCCGACTTGCCCAACTAACACTCCACATGCAAATGATAGTTGTGTCGGAACCGACTTGAATATTGCTTCAATATCTCTTTCCGCTGGACGCTTTCCTAGATCTGGGAATATTCCCTTTTCCAATTCAATTGATTTTCGGAAAATATCTCCGATTTCAAAGAGTGCAAAGGATTTAAAACCGCGACTGTAATTTCGACGTGCAGCCTCTAGTAATCCAGGAAGAAGATGAGGGCGTAAATACGGTTGATCTTCAGACATTGGATTTGCAATTCTGTAACTCTCAGCCCTAGGGCCTATAAAACCCATTCGATCAATCAAGTCCCTATTTACGAATGGGAAATTAAGAATCTCTGTATAACCTCGAGATACAAGCGATTGAGCCAGGATTCGCTTACGTTTCTGCGCTGGAGTGAGAGCTGCAGTCGTCTTTCGAGGAGGCAGAATCGAAGGAATCTTTTCATACCCGACATAACGTGCAACTTCTTCAGAGAGATCGGCTGGACTTAACAATTCGCTTCGCCAAGATGGAGGTGTAACTTTGAATGGGTTAGCGCCCTCGACCTTGCACCCAGCTAGCTCTAATTTCTGCTTAACCAAGCTTGAGCTAATTTCAAAACCAATTCGTTTTGAAACATAATCTGCTGCTAGATGAATGGTTGGCAATAGATTTGGAGTCCCAACGCTACTTGTTCCAACATATTTTGCTCCGCCTAATTCAATTAATAGAGAGGCACTTCTGGCAGAGGAGATTTCAGCAAGTTTGGGATCTACACCACGTTCAAATCTTCTTGAAGCCTCTGATGAGAGTTTATGGCGACGAGAATTTTTAGCGATTGAGATTGCTTCAAAATGAACTGCCTCTAAAGCAATTTTCGTCGTTTTTGAGGTGATCTCTGAATCTAGCCCACCCATAGTTCCAGCTAAAGCGAGTACTCGAGCTGAATCCGCAACTACGAGATCATTTTCATTAAGAGCTCTTTCTATTCCATCTAAGGTTGTTAGGCTCTTAGATTTACCTGCCCTTCGAATCTCTAAATCTCCCTTGATCTGTTCAGCATCGAAGGCATGCAACGGTTGACCAAGTTCTAGCATCACATAATTGGTGATATCAACAGCTAGAGAGATAGAGCGCATACCGCATTTCTCGATTCGGCGACTCATCCATAGTGGAGTTGGCGCAGAAGGATTGAAATTTTCAAGTGTGCGTAAGTACATCACATCTGCTCCATCTGAAATTTTCGCAGATACGGCGCCCTTAGAATTATTTGAATCTTTAAAATCAAATTTAAAATCTGCTGGGTCATTGAATTTCAAATCAAAAGCTGCCGCAATCTCACGTGCAATTCCTCGGATACTTAGTGCATATCCGCGGTCTGGATTTACGGAGATATCAAAGATGGTCTCTTTTATTTCTAGTAATTTGAGCGCATCCTCACCTGGTTTAGCGCAATCTTCCGGAAGAACGATGATTCCACTGTGGTCCTCACCAAGACCTAATTCTCGAGACGAACAGATCATCCCATTTGAAGTTCTTCCATATGTCTCTCGTGCACTGATCGCAAATCCTCCAGGAAGTACTGCGCCAGGTAATGAGGCAACAATCAAATCCCCTGCCTTGAAATTCTGTGCACCGCAGATTACAAATCTAGTCTCCTTCTCGCCGCAATCTAATTCAACATAACGGATAGGCTTCTTATGCTCTTTCAATTCCTCAATCGCAAGGACTTTGCCAACAACCAAAGGACCCTTTAAATCTTGGCCTTGCACGATGATTTCCTCTACCTCAAAACCAACTCGTACTAGACCATCTGCAATCTGTTGATCCGTTAGTGAATCAGGTAATGAAACATATTCCTTAATCCAAGATTTAGGAGCGCGCACTATGCCAACCCCAATCCAAAGGCTCTAGAGAAACGAATATCACCTTCGACGATGTCATGCATATCTTTTATACCCTGACGAACCATAAGAGTGCGTTCAAGTCCCATACCAAATGCAAAGCCAGAATAAGTGTCGGGGTCAATTCCACAATTTTGCAGAACTTTAGGATTAACCATTCCGCAACCGCCCCACTCAATCCAGCGATTATTGAACCAGACATCTACCTCTGCACTGGGTTCGGTGAATGGAAAAAATGATGGACGAAGACGTGTGACTGCATCAGTCCCGAACATCTTCACCGCAAAAGCATCCAAAGTTCCTTTCAAGTGTGACATATTTATGTCTTTATCAATCACTAAACCTTCTACTTGATTGAAAACCGGGCTATGAGTCGCATCTAATTCATCTGCTCTGTAAGTGCGACCAGGTGAGATAATGTAAATAGGAGGTTCTTGAGTAAGCATGGTGCGAGCCTGAACTGGCGAAGTGTGCGTTCGCATAACCAAACCTGATTCCAATGGTTCGATGAAGAATGTATCTTGCATTGTTCTTGCCGGATGATCCGCTGGAATATTAAGTGCATCAAAATTTAACCAGCCACTCTCGAGTTCAGGTCCCTCTGCAACCGAATAACCTAAAGATAGAAAATAATCAGAGATTTCATTCTTTATTATTGTCAGCGGATGTAAACCACCAACATGCTCGCGAAGCGCTGGAAGAGTTATATCAACGACCTCTTCAAGAAGTATCTTCTGATCTCGCTCTGATTCCAACTCAGCAGTTCGAATATCAAGTGCTGCATTTATTTCTGCTCTTGCTGAGCCGATTAATTTACCTAGCTCTGCCTTCTCATCGGCAGGAAGAGAGCCCAGTGAGCGACTTGCTCCTGCGATTGGAGATTTATCTCCAGCATGAGCCAACCGCGCGCTCTTTAGTTGATCTAAATCTGAAGCGAAGGCAAATGCTGCTTTGGCATTAGCAATCCAAGTAGTGATCTCCGCTGGATTCATATGGGAAATTCTATATGTGAGGTGCTATTTATCGCGGGATATTTCATGCATCACGATTGCTGCAGCGGCAGCCAAATTTAGTGATTCGGCATTTCCAGGCATCTTAATGGAAACCCGTTCTGTTCCTTTTATATCATCCTTTAAGCCGCGTGCTTCATTGCCAAAAATCCATATTGAAGATTCCTGAAAATTGATTTCTGAAATGCGTTTTGGGCTACTGCCATCTAACAAATAACATTTATGTTCAGGTAGCAGATCCCTTAATTGAGAGAGTGTTACTGAATTATAGAAAGGTATATGCCAAAAAGATCCAGCTGTGGAGCGCACAACTTTTGGTGAATAGAAATCCACGCTGCCTGGAGATGCAAAAACTGCTGAGATTCCCATTGCATCTGCCGTTCGCAAGATAGTTCCGGCATTACCTGGATCCTGGATTTCATTTAAATAGATGACTTGCTTTAATTCACTTGGATTAATCGCATCAATATTCTGATCAAACTGATTGCAGATCGCGATTATGCCTTGAGAGGTAATCGCATCTGACATTGCCTCTGCGACTTTTTCTGATATTTCAACCATATTCACATTGGAATAATTAATACCAGCTTTTTCCAAACGTTCGATACCACTCTTACTTAAGTAAAGAGTTTCAACTTGATTAGCGTGTAAGAGTGCTTCTCTTAAGCCTTGCAAACCTTCTACTACAAATAATTTATTTTCTAGTCGTTCCTTTTTAGAAGATAAAAGAGCCTTCACTCGCACAGTATGTGGCGACTGAAGGCTCTCAATCATCTTTATCTAAACTTCAATTCAATTTTTAACGTTGGCTCTTGCAACATCTACTAAAGTCTTGAAGGCTGCAGGATCATTAATCGCTAGATCCGAAAGGATCCGACGATCAACTTCAACACCTGCCTCCTTTAATCCCTGGATAAAACGATTGTAAGTAAGACCATTATAAGAGAAAGCTGAATTGATGCGTTGAAGCCAAAGCTGGCGGAAATCGCCTTTCTTGTCTTTGCGATCATTAAATGCGTATACGAGTGAGTGAGTTACCTGCTCTTTTGCTTTTGTATAAAGTCGTGAGCGCTGTCCACGATAACCAGCAGCACGCTCGAGAGTGGTACGACGCTTCTTTGCAGCATGTACGCCGCGCTTTACTCTTGCCATTTTTTAGCTCCTTCTCTCTTGCTTTACTTCAAACCAAGCATGCGCTTTGCAGCGAATGCAGTTGGA
>CAYFJY010000026.1:0-12345 GCA_964343665.1 uncultured Actinomycetes bacterium
AACCAAGACTTACTGAACCAGAATCAGCAGGGCTGCCAATTACCCCATACCCCAATTTTTACTGCCCGCGTAGTTTACCTGCGAGGGTAATTAATGGCTAATTAAAGCTACCGTTAAAGGTCTTACTAAAGGTTCAAGGCGCTCTTGATACGCGATAGCGATGGCTCCTTACCAAGTAACTCTATTGATTCAAATAATGGCGGTGAAATATGACTTCCGGTAATTGCGATTCGTACTGCGCCAAATGCGATTCGAGGCTTTAGCCCCATCTCTTCAATCAAAGCGGTTCGTAGCGCAACTTCAATAGATTCATGGCTCCAATTGGAAACCGGATCCAATGCGTCCAAGGAACGCTTTAGCACTTTTTTGCTCTCTTCGTCTTTGATCTTCTCTTTAGATTCATTCTCAATTTCTAATGAATTTACGAATAAAAACTTGAGCATCGCAGGTATCTCACCTAATTTAACAATACGCTCCTGAATAATCGGCAATGCCGCTTTTACGATTTCAATCTCTTTTTCGTTTCCAACAATCACACCAGCATCAATCAAGAAAGGTAGCGACCATTTTAAGAATTCATCAGGAGAGAGCGCTCTGATCTTGTCTCCATTGATTGCTTCAAGTTTCTTCATATCAAATCTTGCAGGTGAAGAGTGGACATCATGAACTTCGAATAGTTCGACCAATTCCTTCATGGTTATATCTTCACGATCGTCGCCAGGAGACCAACCCAATAGTGCTAAATAATTACAGATGGCTTCTGGTAGAAATCCTTGTTCGCGGTACCAAGCAATTGAGACTTCGCCATTTCGCTTTGAAAGCTTGGCATTATCTTGACCCATAACAAATGGAAGATGGGCAAATGTCGGATACTGATCGGGCGTCAAACCCATTGCTTTATAAACTTGAATTTGTCGGGGTGTAGATGAGAGTAAATCTTCTCCGCGAAGTACATGTGTCACTTTCATCAAAACATCATCCACTGCAACTGCCAAAGTATAAAGAGGCGAACTATCGGCGCGCATTAATACAAAATCTGGTACGAACTTGTGATCAAATGAGACTTCACCACGAATATCATCTACAAAAGTAGTTGAGCCATCTGCCATGCGCATACGAACGACTGGCTTGCGTCCCTCTGCTTTATATTTTTCAATCTGAGCTGCGGATAAGTTTCTACATGTTCCGCCATAACCTGGAGCTACATTGGCTGCACGTTGACGTTCACGTTCAGCCTCTAATTCCTCTGCACTGCAATAACAATGATAAGCCGCACCACTTGCTAGGAATTTATCAGCCCACTCTTTATATATATCTAAGCGCTCAGATTGCAGATATGGGCCATGCGGTCCACCAACTTCAGGACCTTCATCCCAATTAAGTCCCAACCATTTCAAAGTATCGATAGCTCGTTGTATGTATTCGTCAGTTACGCGCTCTTTATCTGTATCTTCAATGCGAAATATAAATGTTCCACCTGTGTGGCGCGCAAAAGCCCAATCAAAAAGCGCAGTGCGGATATTTCCTACATGTAGATCTCCGGTAGGAGAAGGCGCAAAACGCACTCGAACAGGTCTAGTCATATTAACCACGGGCGCTGAGTTTATTGGTCAATTCCCCTAAACCTGAAATTGCACAAGTAATAGTTGCTTTCTCTGGAATTGGACCGATTCCTGCCGGAGTTCCGGTCAAAATCAAGTCTCCTGGTAGTAAAGTCATAACTGAAGAGATGAAATGAATAATCTCTTCCACTCCAAAAATCATCTGGTTTAAAGTTGCTCTCTGTTTAGTCTCGCCATTTACGGCACAAGTTATTTCTTGATTGCCGGGAATGAAATCAGTGTCAATCCATGGTCCGATTGGGCAGAATGTGTCGAAACCTTTTGCCCTAGTCCACTGGCCGTCACGAGATTGCAAATCGCGAGCCGTTATGTCATTTGCAATTGTGTACCCAAAAATTACTTCGTGCGCTCGCTCTCGCGGAACATCCTTACAAATTCTTCCAATGACAATAGCCAGCTCAGCTTCGTGATCAATTCTTTCAGACATCCAAGGCCAATGAATCGTGTCATTAGGTCCAATCACAGATGTATTAGGTTTCAGGAAAATAATAGGTTCGGCTGGTACTTCGCCGCCCATCTCTTTCGCATGCTCTGAATAATTCTTGCCAACGCAGACTACTTTGCTCCTTGGCAGAACTGGAGCTAATATCTTTACATCTTCTAAACCAATCAATTGCCCATTCTTTGCGATTCCATTAAATAGCGGATCGCCGTTTAATACAGAGATGGTTTTTTGATCTTCCTCCAAAACACCATATAAGGGATCACTACCTAAATTGCTCTCAGGCTTTGGTGTAAAACGTAAAACGCGCATGGAGAAAGGTTACAGGGAGGTTTCAGTATCTTTCTCATTCACTTGACGCTCAAGAATCATCGAACTGATTCGACGACGCCGACCAATTGGACGTTCAGCGGTGACTTTCCATCCCGCAAAATTAAATGTTGATCCAGGTATTGGAACGCGACCTAGTACTTTGGCCATAAGTCCACCGATTGTATCGACACCTTCGATGAACTCTGAATCTAATTCGATATTTAACTCTGAAGCAAGATCCTCGACATGCACCTTTGCTTGAACTCGCAATTTATCATCTGATAACCAAACAAATTGTTCCTCTTCATCATCAAATTCGTCTGCAATTTCGCCGACAATCTCTTCGATAATGTCTTCGATTGTAATCAAACCTGCTGTTCCGCCATACTCATCTACAACAATTGCCAGGTGTATCTGATTTCGCTGCATATCTTTGAGTAGTTCGGCTGCGCTCTTGTTTTCCGGTACAAAAACGACCGGGCGCATTAATTGTTCGACCTTCTCGCTCTGTTCGGCTTCGTGATGATCATGTGCGCGTTTTGCTAAATCTTTAATATACGCAATTCCGATAATCTGATCGATATTTTCACCAATTACTGGAATTCGAGAGTAACCTGAACGAAGTGCAAGTGATAGCGCCTGACGCAGAGTCTTATCTCGCTCAATCCAAACCATCTCAGTTCGGGGAACCATTAATTCACGAACTAATGTGTCACCAAGTTCGAAGACTGAGTGGATCATCTCGTGTTCGTCCTCTTCGACAAGACCACGTTCGTGTGCTTGATCCACAAGTTCGCGAAGCTCATCTTCATTATCAAAGATTCCGGATTTAAATCGTTGACCTGGCGTCAAAGCATTTGCAATACCGACAATCAACTTAGAGAAAGGGCGAAAAAAGATCGCAGAGAAGCCAACGGCAAACATGAAAACTGCCAAAAGGAAATACTTCATGAAAAGGCTCTTTTCACTAAATCTTCTTGCAGTGCAAACATGATTTTCTCTTCTTCAAGCTCTTGATGATCGTATCCAATCAGATGTAGTAGCCCATGAGCTGCAAGTATTTTTATCTCATGCTCAAAAGAGTGTCCCGCTCGCTCAGCTTGGCTTCTTGCAACAACTGGCGAAATCACAATATCTCCCAAAATTCCAGGCTCTGGATCATTAGGGTGCAATTCATCCATCGGGAAACTCATTACATCAGTCGTACCCGGAAGATCCATCCACTTCATATGTAAATCTTCCATCTCATCATCTTTTATGAATGCCAATGTAAGTTCGCAATCAGGATGCAGTCCGAGTTCTTTGATTGAGAATTGCATAAGTTTAAGAATCTCGGCCTCCGGTGCTAACGCGCCAGACCGATTTTCAATTTCTATCATCTAATTTGACGAGTCTGAGTTACTGCTGTGTTGCGCGCCTCGTCATATGCCTCATACGCGCTAACAATGTCGCTAATTAATCTATGCCGCACAACATCCTCTGCGGTTAGATCCATGAAAGAAATGTCATCTATTCCCTCGAGAATCTTTCGGATCGTTGCAAGGCCAGAGTTCTTGCCATTAGGTAGATCAACTTGCGTGACATCTCCGGTAATTACCATCTTTGATCCAAAACCAAGGCGAGTCAAAAACATCTTCATCTGCTCTGGGGTCGTGTTCTGTGCTTCATCTAAAATTATGAATGAGTCATTAAGGGTTCGACCGCGCATATATGCAAGTGGTGCGACTTCAATTACTCCACTCTGCATCAACTTCGGAATAGCCTCTTGATCCAACATATCGTGAAGCGCATCAAATAATGGGCGTAGATATGGATCAATCTTCTCGGTCAATGTTCCAGGTAGGAAACCTAGATGCTCACCCGCCTCTACTGCAGGGCGAGTCAAAATAATTCGATTTATCTCTCTTGCTTGCAATGCAGCAACCGCTTTTGCCATAGCTAAATAAGTCTTCCCCGTACCTGCTGGGCCAATACCAAAAGTAATAGTGTTCTCGGCAATCGCTTCTACATATGATTTTTGATTCGCAGTCTTTGGCCGGATGGTACGACCTCGATTACTAACGATATTAAGAGAGAGAACTTCAGCAGGATGTTTTTGGGGATTTGATTTCAACATAGAAATAGAGCGCTTAATAACCTCTGGATTAATATCTTGTCCAGAGCGAAGAACCACTAACAGTTCGGTTACTAGTTGCTCAACTCGGTCGCATTCTTCTAAATCTCCACGCAAAGCGATTTCATTACCTCGAACTGTCAATGAAACATTTGGAAAGGCGCTTTCAATTTCACGCAAATTCTTATCTGCGGGGCCTACAAGTGCGACCATTGGAATGGCGGTCGGGACCGTTATAAGAGTTCGTTCCATGTAGTAAATATTCTATTAGATAATTTTTAACCTGGCGGCCAAGTGAAACTTCTACCGCCCAATAGGTGTAAATGAGCGTGAAAAACGGATTGACCAGCAGACTCACCAGTATTAAAAAGCGCTCTATATCCCGACAGATCTCGAGCTGCAGCAATTAACTTTGCTGCTTTGAATAAAGAAGCAGTAACGACTGCACTTGCATCTGACAAAGCTGCGATATTTTCAACATGCAAAGTAGGAATGATCAAAACATGTGTTGGTGCTTGAGGATTCAAATCATTGAATGCGACTACATTCTCGTCCCTATAAACAATGTCCGCAGGAATCTCTCCCTCAATTATCTTACAGAAGATGCAATTAGGATCTAACGCCATATTTTCACCATGATTTCACCATACTCTCATAAGTGCACTTACAGCGCTAATTGCAGCGATTCCCGCATGAGCCGAACGTAAAACCGGACGACCTAATTTAATAACCTCTCCTCTTGAAGCACTTAATTCATCAATCTCTCTCTCACTTAGACCACCTTCAGGTCCGATCACAATCAAAGTGCTGTCTGCTCTTTTAACTACATCTGATATTTTTGAGGCAGCTGATTCATGGCAGATCAAAATCTGATCAAAGTTTCTTAATATTTCAGTCGCGGCGCTTCCAACTAATTTTGATGCGACTTTTGGGATATTAAATCTTCGACTCTGCTTGCTGGCTTCGATGGCAGTCACCTGCCATTTATCGCTCTCTTTACCGATTGATCGTTCAGATTGCCAAGGAAAGATTTCATGAACTCCAGCTGCGGTCAGTAATTCAACCGTCTCTCTTGATCGATCGCTCTTTGGAAGCGCTTGAAGTACTGATATTTTCAATTCTGGTAACTCTTCGAACCCGCGCTCTAATACATCTAATAGAACTTCTCTCTTTGAGATACTTGAAATCGAGCACCGAGCCCACTTGCCTACACCATCTGAAATAAGAAGTTCTTGACCCACACTCATACGTAGAACGCGATCTACATGATGAGCATTATCATCTTGCAGTATTGGATTATCAATATTCTCAATAAAGAAAAGGTTGAGCATCAGAATCTAAAAGCCCCACGTAATTTATTGATAATTGAGCCATCATCTTGTTTTACTTCAGATGAATCCTTATCTTCACCACGTAATGACGCGAACTTTCTCATCAACTCTTCTTGTTCGCGACTTAATTTTGTCGGCGTAGTGATTTCTATATGAACAATTAAATCTCCACGACCGGTGCCGCGAAGCCTAGTCATGCCTCTCTGTTTGAGCGCAATCTTCGCTCCAGATTGCGTTCCGGCTTTGATTTCGAGCTCTTCTTCTCCATCTAGCGTTTGGATCTTGGCTTTCGTTCCTAAAGTTGCAGCGCTAAAAGGTATTGAGAGCGCCATATGCAAAGTTTCACCATCGCGCACTAAATATTCATGCTCACGTTGAATGATTTCTACATATAAATCGCCAGCTGGCCCACCTCCAGGACCTACTTCTCCGCGTCCTGCTAATTGAATTCTATTTCCAGTTTCTACACCACCAGGAATCTTCACATTTATACTTTGGCGGGCTCTCACTCTTCCATCACCATGGCATTCGCGACATGGATTAGAGATCACAGTTCCGTATCCTTGGCACGCAGCGCATGGCCTTGATGTCATAACTTGTCCGAGTATTGAACGAGTTACTTGTTGCGTCTCGCCTCGACCTTTACAGATTCCGCAAGTTGTTGGATTGGTTCCTTCTTGGCAACCTGAACCTGAACATTTTTCACAGAGTACTGCGCTCTCCACATCGAGGTTTCTCTCGCTTCCAAAACAAGCTTCTTCTAATGAAACTTCAACCCTAATTAACGCATCTTGTCCAGCACGCGCTCGAGAACGAGGGCCTCGACTTGAAGTTCCTTGACCAAAGAATGCATCCATGATGTCGCCAAAGCCGAATCCGCCATTGAAACCATTATTAAATCCGCCGCCAAAGGCGCTGCCGCCCATATCGTATTGTTGGCGTTTTTGTGGATCACTTAAAACATCATATGCGGCAGTAACTTCTTTAAATTTCTCTTGTACTTGAGGATCTGGATTTATATCAGGATGTAATTCACGCGCCAATTTGCGATAGGCACGCTTAATCTCATCCCCACTTGCATCTCGAGAAACGCCAAGAGTTTCGTAAAGATCTGCCATTTATACATTCTCCTGGAGATAAAGACTTACATAATTGGCTACCGCACTAACTGCGGCCATTGAACTCGCATAATCCATTCTGGTTGGACCAATTACACCAAGTGCGCCAACTTCTCCATATCCAGTTGATATGACAGATGTTTGACGTAAATTTTCATCCTCTTGTTCGCTTCCAATTCTTACCTGTACTCCATTTGAAGATCCACCAAGTAAACGAAGCAGCACTACTTGCTCCTCTAGCGCCTCAAGTATTGGATGAATCTGAGCAGAAAAATCTTGTCTAAATCGCGTTAAATTAGCAGTACCTGCCAAAACAACTTTCTCTTCTGGTTTTTCGAGAGCCATTTCAATCAGAGTAGAAATAACAACTGCCATATTTCTCCGGTCAGTTTGTGAAAGCGTATCCATCAATAGTGATAGTCGATCTGCAACATCTGGTAAACGCTGGCCTGAAATTGAATTATTTAATTTGATCCTCATTGAATTCAAGAATTCTTCGTCCATTTCAGATGCTAATTCGATCATGCGTTGTTCGACTCTGCCGGTATCAGTTATCAAGATCAACATTGCGCGCAGTGGATTTAAAAGCACCAATTCAACGTGTCTAACTCGAGATTTAACCAACGATGGATATTGCACCACCGCTACTTGCTTTGTGACTTCAGCAAGCAATTTAACGGTTCGCATTACGACATCATCTAGATCAAGCGCGCCTTCTAAGAAGGTTTCGATGGCTCGACGTTCAGGTGCAGAGAGAGGCTTAACACTTGATAATTGATCAACAAATACTCGATAACCCAAATCGGTTGGAATTCTGCCCGCCGAAGTGTGAGGTTGGGTAATCAAGCCCTCTTCCTCTAAGACCGCCATCTCGTTTCGAATAGTTGCTGGTGAGACACCTAAGTTGTGATTTTCAGCTAACGCCTTTGACCCAACTGGCTCTTGGGTAGCAACATATTCATCAACGATTGCTCGAAGAATATCTAGTCGTCTACTCATAGTCGTCAAATTTTAAGCCATAATCAATTCACGGACGATTCGGTCTGCAATCAAGCGCCCAGAGGGGGTCAAAACCAAGTTATCGCCGATTCGCTCGATCGCTCCCTGGTAATTTTGAAGTTTCGCAAGTTGAGATTCATTTAAATCATCGGCTGCGATTCCATCTCGAAGTCGGATCTGTAGCATCAATTTCTCATCAGCTTTCTGCGAATTAGTAAGCACTTCTCGATCTTGCATAGGTGATTCGAATGCAGATAATTTTTCTTGGTACTTACTTGGATGTTTCACATTCCACCAACGCACTCCATCAATATGTGAATGCGCTCCTGGACCAAGGCCCCACCAATTTTGATTACGCCAATATACGAGATTATGTTCGGCAGGTCTTCCCCAATTACTAAGTTCATACCATTGAAGTCCTGCACTACTTGCCAATTTGTCTATTGATAAATACATCTGTGCCATCAAATCATCATCAGGCTTATCGATTTCACCTCGCTTTATCTTTGCAGATAATTTGGTGCCATCTTCGACTATCAAGGCATACGCGCTTAAATGATCAGTTCCGTACGTGAGCGAAGTCTTTACTGTCTCTTCCCATTGTTCAAGGGTCTCTCCGGGGGTTCCATAAATTAGATCTAAGCTAATATTTTCAAATCCAGCGATACGTGCGCTCTCGATAGATTTTGCTACATTTTCAGGATTGTGTGTTCGATCCAAAGTTTTTAGCACACTTGTATTTGCAGATTGCATTCCCATAGAAATACGATTGATACCAATTTGGCGGTACTCTTCTAAAGATTGAAGTGTCAAAGTATCTGGATTGCACTCCATAGTCACTTCAATATCAGGTGTAAATTCCCAACGTTGCTTCAATAGATCAATTACGCGCCCTAGCTCTTTTGCTGGCATCAATGAAGGTGTGCCTCCACCAAAGAAGATAGTCGGAATTGTTGTCGTGCTGGTGCGCGCAGCAAAACTCACCTCTGAAATCAATGAATCAATAAAACCTTCAGAAACGCTTTGAAGTGTGCCATTTTCGCGTAGTTCCGTAGGGGTGTAAGTATTGAAATCGCAGTAGCCACATCGTTTTACACAATATGGAATATGTATGTAGAACGAGAGATTAGACATCACTTATCGCGAGCTGCTTTGACCTTTTCGATATCAGCATCAGTTGCAAGCGCTGCTACGAAGGCCTCTTGTGGCACTTCAACGCGGCCCACCATCTTCATGCGCTTCTTGCCTTCCTTCTGTTTTTCAAGGAGTTTACGCTTACGAGTGATATCGCCACCATAACATTTTGCAAGAACATCTTTACGAATTGCGCGGATATTCTCTCTCGCGATGATTTTTGAACCGATTGCGGCTTGTATAGGAACTTCAAACTGCTGACGTGGAATCAATTCTCGAAGTTTCTGAGTCATCATTACACCATATGCGTATGCTTTATCACGATGAACTATTGAACTAAACGCATCAACGGTCTCACCATTTAAAAGAATGTCAACCTTCACTAAATTGCCTGGCAAATTGCCCTTCTCTTCATAATCAAGAGATGCATATCCTTTGGTTCGAGATTTAAGTTGATCGAAGAAATCAAAGACAATCTCTGCAAGTGGCAGGTCGTATCTGATCTCCACTCTATCTTCAGATAGATAATCCATTCCAAGGAGCGTACCTCTGCGATCTTGGCAGAGTTCCATAATCGTTCCGATATATTCGCTCGGCGCCAAGATTGTCGCTTTGACTATCGGCTCTTGAACTTCAGAGACTTTACCGTTGGGATACTCAGATGGATTTGTAACCGTCAAATGTTTGCCATCTTCCATCTGCACTTCGTAGACCACGTTTGGCGCCGTAGAAATCAAATTTAATCCCGCTTCACGTTCCAATCGTTCGCGAACAATTTCCATATGTAATAAACCCAGAAAACCACAACGAAATCCAAAGCCAAGCGCAGCAGAACTTTCAGGTTCATATACAAGTGCAGCATCATTTAACTGCAATTTATCGAGAGCTTCGCGCAGCATTGGAAAATCGGCTCCATCGATTGGATAGAGTCCAGAAAAAACCATCGGCTTTGGGTCTTTATATCCAGCAAGCGGATCTTTTGCGGGCTTTTGATAGAGCGTAACTGTGTCACCTACACGAGATTGGCGCACATCTTTCACGCCTGTGATCAAATAACCAACTTCGCCAACACCCAGCCCTTGTGAGGCAATTGGCTCAGGAGAGATCGCACCAATTTCAAGAAGTTCATGGCGAGCGCCAGTTGAGATCATTTGAATCTGATCGCGCGGTGATAATTTCCCATCAACCACGCGAATATATGTGACTACACCACGATAAACATCGTAAACAGAGTCAAAGATCAAGGCTCGAGTTGCACCATTTTTATCTCCAACAGGTGCTGGAATCTGTGCAACGATTTCATCTAATAGCGCTTCGACGCCTTCACCGGTCTTACCTGAAACTCTTAATACATCTTCGGGTTGGCATCCGATTAATTTTGCCAACTCCGCAGCAAATTTATCTGGTTGAGCTGCTGGTAGATCGATTTTATTTAGTACCGGAATGATCTGGAGATTATTCTCCATAGCTAGATATAAATTAGCGAGAGTCTGAGCTTCGATACCTTGAGCACAATCCACTAAGAGAATCGCACCTTCGCACGCTGCAAGTGAACGTGAGACTTCATATGTGAAATCTACGTGACCGGGAGTGTCGATCATATTAAGTATGTAATCTTTTCCGTCGCGACCTGATCGCCAAGGCAGTCGAACTGCCTGAGATTTAATAGTGATGCCGCGTTCGCGTTCAATATCCATTCGATCTAGATATTGCGCACGCATTTGACGCGGATCAACAACTTCGGTGATTTGAAGCATTCGATCTGCCAGCGTTGATTTACCGTGATCAATATGCGCAATGATGCAGAAGTTTCGAATCTGCGAGGGTTCGGTAGAGGCAGGCTGTGGCGCCTTGCTTAAAGAAATTGCCGGCATGGCGGCTTAAAGTTTTTAGTTACTTCTTAGCAGCGGCTTTAGCCATTGCTGACTTCTTATTTGCTGCTTGATTGCGGTGAATTACTCCCTTTGCAACTGCAACATCTAGAAGGCGTGATGCGCTGCGAAGTTCAGTGTTGACCTTCGCAGAATCACCAGTAGCAACTGCATCGCGGAACTTACGCACAGCGCTCTTTAGACCTGAGGTAACTGCCTTATTGCGTTGGCGAGCTTTCTCGTTGGTCTTGATTCGCTTTACCTGCGACTTAATGTTTGCCACTTAATTCTTCTCCTTCTTATGCCGCCTACTTGGGCGGGCAGGTCGCAAAGGTTACCAGCGGGGTTACTTAAGGCTCAAATCCTTGAAATCGCGCGCCCGGCACGGGCATGGCAGATTGAAGATATTGCCTGTTCCAATGCATATATAGGGTCACTCGCCCCACCTTTTACCTGTGCATCGCATTTTGCGATTGCATCAACTGCAGAAGTTAAAGTTTCAGCGCTCCAACCGCTTAATTGGCGACGCGCCTTATCGATCTGCCAAGGAG
Organism: uncultured Actinomycetes bacterium; assembly: GCA_964343665.1. Classification (GTDB taxonomy): domain Bacteria; phylum Actinomycetota; class Actinomycetes; order Nanopelagicales; family Nanopelagicaceae; genus ZLKRG08. Next base: position 11,494 of record CAYFJY010000026.1, read on the forward strand.
CCATTCCTAATTCTCCAGCTAATTCAAATGATCTCTGTCCACGGTTTGCACCTGAAACTTTTGCAATTCCACGAAGTGATGATGCGATTGCGCTTGTGATCATAACTGGATCAGTTCCAGTTGCAATTGCATGTCGCAGAGTGATCAAAGATTCTGCAAAATTTCCATCAAGGACTTTATCTGCGACATCAAAACCTGTTGTTTCAATCCGACCTTGATGATACTTATTAACATGAATCTCCTCGATTAATCCTGCTGGAGTATCTGATGCTAACTGAGATACCGCTGAACTTAATTCACGAAGATCTGTTCCGGTAGCGCTTACCAGTGCACTAATTGCCGTTGGAGAGGCTTTTCTACCTAAATCCATTAATAGATTGCGAACAAAATCTTCCTTTTCTGATTCTCGTTTAAGTGGATCACAAGTGATTACCTCTGCGCCAGATTTCTTGATTTGATCAATTAGCGCCTTTCCTTTCACTCCACCTTTGTGAATCATGATCAATGTAAGCGTTGGATCAGGTGACTCTAAATACCGAGTTACTTCGATTCGAGTTTCTTCAGGTAAGTCCTGCAGATCTTTAATAATTAGGCCTCTTCTCTCAGAGAAGAGTGAAGGCGATAGCGCATCAGAGATCTCACCTAAATTTAATTCTGATGCAAAAAGCGTTGTGATTTCTGCGCTCTCTTGGCGAAGTTCGGCGATCAATTTACTTAACGCTCGATCTGCAAGGGCGCCCTCGGAGCCAAGCAAGAGATAAGAATCTTTCAAGCTATCCTCCAAAGCACAGGTAGACCTAGCACTCCGACCTTACTAGATGAGACCGTCTTATGTTTAGGGTCAAGGGCAAT
>CAYFJY010000027.1:0-10637 GCA_964343665.1 uncultured Actinomycetes bacterium
TTGCTGCACCAGTTGCTCCACCGCCAACGCCAACTCTTGTTCAATCATCTGCACAACCAGCAGCAGTAGCGCAGCCATCTGATGCATATGTAACGCCGATTGTTAGAAAACTAGCTTCGGAACTTGGCGTAAATCTTTCAAATATCAAAGGCACGGGAGTTGGCGGACGTATTCGTAAAGAGGATGTAATGGCAGTTGGTAAACCAGTTGCCGCACCGGTTCCTTCTGTAACTACTTCAGCTGCTACTTCAAATGCAACAAAGGCTCCAGTGTCAGCATCTCCACTTCGTGGAACTACAGTGCCGATGTCTCGCCTACGCAAAGTTATTGCAGCTCGTATGGTCGAATCACTTCAGGTTTCAGCACAATTAACAACAGTGGTAGAAGTTGACGTAACTAAGATTGCAAGACTTCGAGATAAAGCAAAGGCAAATTTTGAAGCACGTGAAGGCGTGAAACTATCTTTCCTTCCATTCTTTGCAGTCGCAGTTTGCGAGGCATTAAAGCAACATCCAGTAGTCAACTCATCTATCGATGGTGAAAACATTGTTTATCACGGCGCCGAACATCTAGGTGTGGCAGTTGATACTGAACGCGGATTACTAGTCCCAGTGATTCATAACGCTGGTGATTTAAATATGGGTGGAATTGCCCGCAAGATCGCTGACTTAGCAGCGCGAACCCGAGATAACAAAGTCACTCCAGATGAATTAGGTGGAGGCACGTTTACATTGACCAATACCGGTTCGCGTGGCGCGCTATTTGACACTCCAATTATCAACCAACCACAAGTTGCAATCCTTGGGCTTGGTTCAGTAGTGAAACGACCAATGGTCGTTAAGGGAGCTGATGGCGGGGAAACAATTGCGATTCGTTCTATGGTTTATCTAGCGCTCTCATACGATCATCGAATTGTTGATGGAGCGGATGCTGCTAGATTCTTGGTGACCTTGAAAGAGCGTTTAGAAGCGGGCAATTTCGAAGCAGAGTTGGGTCTTTAAAACTTGTCTATCCAAAGAGTTGCCGTATCTGGCGCTTCTGGGTTAATTGGAAGTGCGCTTGTTGGAAAATTAAAGAGCGATGGATACACGGTGCAACGGTTGGTTCGTCGCGAAACTGTCTCTTCAGAAGAGATCTATTGGAATCCGCAGGAATCAAAGATCGATTTAGATGCGCTGGCAGGCGTTGATGCAGTTATCCATCTTGCAGGAGCGGGTGTTGGCGATAAACGTTGGACCAAGCGCTACAAGTCAGAAATCTTAAATTCTCGCTTGCTTGGAACTACTACTATCGCAAATGCAGTTGCCGAAATTAAACCAAAGGTATTCATCTCCTCCTCTGCAATCGGATGGTATGGAGAGACTGGAAACCGCGCTGTAAATGAAAGTGATCGCGGTGGCGATGATTTTCTCGCAGCAGTCTGTCGTGAATGGGAAGCAGCTGCAGATTTAGCTGTCGGAGTTCGCACCGTGAAGATTCGAACCGGACTGGTGCTAGATCCAACTGGTGGCGCACTTGGCCGAATGTTGCCTCTATTTAGATTTGGTTTGGGCGGAAAGCTTGGAAGTGGAAAACAGTGGTGGTCTTGGATAACACTTCACGATGAGTTGCGAGCAATCGAATTTTTACTTGAGAATCAAGATTTATCTGGCGTATTTAATTTAACTTCGCCGAACCCAGTTACCAATCAAGAGTTCACATCTGCGCTAGCGAGAGCGCTACGTCGCCCAGCGCTATTTCCGGCTCCAGCATTTGCGCTAAAACTTGCACTTGGTGGATTCTCTACTGAAATTTTAGGTTCAAAGCGAGTACTTCCATCAGCCTTACAAGATGCTGGGTTTAATTTTGACTTTCCTCATATTGGTCCAGCATTAGACGCGCTGGCTGATTAAAGTCTCTGCTGCTCTTCTTCCAGATTTAAGCGCACCATTTTGTGATGGAGATTCTCGCCAATCTCCTGCTAAAAAGATATTTGATGAGACTCGAACATTATTTGCTAAACGCTTTCCTACTCTGGCAAGAGGTAGCGATGACGGAATCTCATATTTAGCCAATAGCTCCCAATTCTGAGTCGATCTTCCCCACATCGCAGATAAATGTCTTCTAACTTCTGACTCTGAAGCTCTTTGTATTGTGGTGGAAGAGATCAGAGATTTTCCTGCTGGCGCATAGTTATTCATTAAATTACTAATGACTATCGAATTTACCACTGGTCCTGCTTGCAGGCCATCTAACAATAAATATGGATCCTCTGATGGTGCGTTATCTGTAACGTGATACCAAGTGGTGCAACCAACCATTGGAACCACCTCTTCAATATCTAATAATTGAGCGGCTGTATTCGCATCTGTTGCAACAATCAAGAAATCAAAATCTATTTTTCCGTTATCACTCTTCAAATATTTATCCTTGATGCTCTCAACTCTAGTTTCAAGCTTTAAATCTTTGATTCTGTCAGCAAGATGAGCCGAAAGTGCACCTGATCCATTTGAAGGCAGGCCAGGTTTACCAGTTACAAAGGAAGTTATTAACTCTTTACCTACCGATGCTTCAACCTCGGATGGATCAGTCAAAAATACGCCAGTTAAAAAAGGTCTCAAAACTCGATCATAGGTTCGACCAAGAGGCTGTAATTGATTTGCAACAGATGTGCCTGACTTGGGCGACTTAGTTAAATAAGTTAATAATCCAATCTTCTCCAACAATGAACCAGTTGATCCATTAAGGGCGCTACTTAAATGTTTTCTGGGATCTCCCAAGAAACTGCGCTCGCCCTCTATGGAGATTGAAATAGCACGAGGGGCTTCAATAAATTCGATATGGTTGATTACATTTAATTTTTGCAATTCCGGATAATTCGCGTTGATTAATTGAAATCCTCGATCCAAAAGATAGCCATCAACGCAATCAGTCGCTACTCGACCTCCAGCTCGATCAGAACTTTCAACAACCGTAACATCTATACCTGCATCTTGAAGAGTTAGAGCTGCGCTAAGACCTGCAAGCCCGGCACCAACAACGACAACTTTCATTTGGAAATTTCACCCAAAATTTCTTGCTTGATCAATAATTTCTGCTACTTGCAAAGCTAATGTTTTAGATACAGGTAATTCGCCATTTCCCTTGAGGAATTCAGCCATTTTTCTATAGAAGACTGAGTAATCGCCAGGCTCTGCTTCAACAAGTGTTACTTGATCCCCTTGATGAAATTCAATCTTCGATTTTCTATCACCAGTCTCATATTTTCCAGAGCGAAGTAGCGCCTCTTGGGGATCTAAATCATTGACCAAAAGCGCACCCTTGTTACCTAATAAACGAGCTCTAGGCCCAGGCGCTCCTGAAATCGCGCTAGAAGCGAGTGATGAAACCACCCCTGATTCATGCTCAAGTACAAGTAGAACATCATCATCAGCTGCGCCTCTTACTGATTTTACATTCGCATATTTCAACTTTGCCGCTCCAAAACAATCCAGTGCAGTTGATATGAGATGAGTTTGTAGATCTAGGAGCAACCCTCCTCCTTGTTGACTAGAACTCTGCTCTCGCCATGATTGGTCCGCTAGCTCCGGTCTAAATCTCTCGAATCTTCCATCGAATCGATGGGGCTTGCCGACCAAATCAATATTCTTCTTTATTGTTAAAGTATCGCTATCCCACAATCTATTGAAGTAAACGGTGATCGGTACGCCCTTACTCTCTGCATAATTAAAAAGTTCACGGGTTCCTGCAAGAGTGGTAGTCATCGGCTTATCCACTACTACCGCCACATGTGCATCAATTGCCGACTTTGCATTCACTTCATGGGCGGTATTAATTGATGCAACAACTACGAGATCTAAATTGTTAGAAAGCAACTCGTTTGACGTTGAACAAATCGAAGCATTAGGAAAGTCAGATTTAGCATGGTTAATTCGCTCTGGGTTTGTCGTACAAATTGCAACTACATCAAATCCAGCTATTTTTAGAAATGGCGCGTGGAAAGTTCTTCCAGCTAATCCATATCCAAAGATTCCAGCGCGCATCAATCTGCCAGTTTGGCTGGCCACCATACTTTCTTTCCTAAAATATGAACGATCGCTGGTACCAATAGTGAGCGCACCACCAAAGTATCAAGCAATACGCCAAATGCAACTGCAAAAGCAATCTCTGCAAGTGCTACCAATGGGATTACACCAAGCACAGTAAATGTCGCAGCTAACACGATACCTGCAGAGGTGATAACGCCTCCCGTTACAGTCACGCCTTTAATGGTTCCAGCGCGTGTACCTAACTTAAGCGCCTCTTCACGAACACGGGTCATCAAGAAGATGTTGTAATCAATGCCAAGCGCCACCAAGAATACGAATGTAAAGAGAGGGAACGAGGTATCCGCCCCTGGGAATTTAAAGATATGGTTAAAGGCAAAAGCAGATGCCCCCAAAGTTGCTGCGAACGAGAGAATCACTGTTGCAAGTAAAACCACAGCCGCAATAACGCTTCGAAGCAATAGCGCAAGAATTACCGCAATAATCAAAAGCACAATCGGAATGATCAAGTTTCGATCATGGCGAGATGCTACGTCGACATCGTGGAATGTTGCACTTATACCGCCAACTAAAGCTTGATCATCAACCGACTTTGCGGCCCTTCTAATCTCCGGAATCAATTCGCGCGCTGCGCTTGAATCGGCAGGCACTTTCAAAGTTGCATCCAAGACGATTTTTCCATTTACCTCTTTAATGGTTGGATTAGCTGGATCTTGAATTTCTGGAGTAATCGATGAAACTCCATCAATCAGCTTAATGGCTGCGATGACTGCATCTGATTTATCTTTCGATACCAAAATTTGAGTTGGCTGACTTTGACCACCTGGGAAGTGCTGAAGTAATAGCTCTTGCCCAACTAATGATTTTGGTTTCTTGGTAAAACCTTCAAGCGTGGAAATTCCAGTTGCTTTAAGCGTTGGAATGAAAGTGACTAACACCAAGAGAATTACAGAAGTAACAATCGCAAATTTACGTGGATTATTCGCAGTTGAATTAGCGACCTTTGACCAAAAACCAGTTAACTTCTCATCAACATCATCATGGCGAGGGATCTTTGGCCAGAAAATCCAGCGGCCAAATACCACAAGCAACGCTGGTAGTAAGGTCAAAATCGTAACCATCGCAGAGACGATACCGATTGCGCCGACTGGTCCTAGAGAACGGTTATTGCTCAACTGACTTAGAATCAAAACTAATAGCCCTAAAGTCACCGTCATGCCAGAAGCGATAATCGGTTCGACTACACCGCGAAGTGCAATCCGCATCGATTCGTATTTAGAATCATGGAGATGCAACTCTTCTCGATATCTTGCAATCAATAAGAGCGCATAATCCGTAGCGGCACCGATGACAAGTACTGACAAGATGCCCTGCGATTGGCCATCAAGAGTGAGAATGTCATTTTTTGCAAGAACATATATGACTGCTCCAGCCATGGATTCAGCCATAACTGCGCTAAACAGCGGAAAGATCCAAAGAATTGGCGAGCGATAAACCACGATAAGAATTAGCGACACAATTCCTAACGTCCAGAAGAGCAAAGTGGAATCAATGCCACCGAACGCTTTGAAAAGATCAGCAAATATGGCAGCGAAACCTGTCACATGCGATTCGAAACCGCCAGATTTAGCAAATTCATCGCTGTAATTTCTAATTGATTCAATAACCAAAGGAAGTGCAGGTTCTTTACCGATTTGATCTGCGATTTTCTTGGCATCAAAGGAGACTGAACCCAGGATGGCTTTCCCATCTTGAGATGGAAATGCGAAAATCGGCGCACCAGGAATTAGGTATTCACTTATTTTTTTATCAGTCTTTTCAACGCTCTTATTAGGAAGTTCTTGCAAGAAACCATTTGCTGCCGCAACTTTTTCCTGGTCAACATTGCCTACAAATAGAACTAGCGCAGGAATTGAACGATCGGAGCTTGGAGCAAAGGGTTTATATGCCTCCGTGAATTTAAATGATTCAGCGTTCTTAGGTAGGAAGTCCGAGTTATCGTTCTTTTGAACTGTCGATAACTTGCCAAACATTGGTCCAGCGACGCCAGATATTCCTAACCATGCAACTATTGTGATTATTGCAATCCAAAGTGGTTTACGACCGCGAATGCTCATTCATCTCTCCCTCTAAATCAACCTCCAAATCCTAATGGATAGTCAGACTCAATAAAGGAATACAATCTCTTCATGGCTATCGCCGTAGAGAGAATCAACGTTATTCATGGCGGCTTACAGGATTATGAAGCCTCCTGGGCAATACAACGTGATATCCATCAAAGAGTTGCAGAAGGAGATTCTGATAACACTTTGATTCTTATTGAGCATCCATCTGTTTACACAGCCGGACGTCGTACAGATATCTTGGAACGTCCACAAGATGGAACTCCTGTAATCGAAGTTGATCGTGGCGGAAGAATCACATGGCATGGCCCTGGACAAATCGTTGGCTATCCAATTGTTCGTTTGGAGAAACGTAATGAAGTAGTTGGTTTTGTTAGAACTTTAGAAGATGCGCTAATCAAAACTCTCGCAGATTTCTCTATCTCTGGAATTCAAGTTGATGGGAAAACTGGAGTTTGGATTCGTGACCAAAAGGGAGAACGAAAGATCGCAGCGATAGGAGTTCGTGTAGCCAAAGGTGTAACGATGCATGGCTTCGCTCTTAACGTCTGCCCTGATCTCTCCTATTTCAAACAGATAATCCCCTGCGGAATTCCTGATTCAGAGACCACAAGCATGGAACGAGAGTTAAATCGGAAGATCACAATTACTGAAGTCACGCCTGTACTTCAGAACTACATGGTCGAAGCGCTTGCAACAGTTAGTAAACTCTCCATATGACGCTAGCACCGGAAGGGCGAAAATTGCTTCGCATCGAGGCGCGTAATGCTGCAGTCCCAATCGAACGCAAACCTGAGTGGATCAAAACTCGGGCGAAGATGGGACCGGAATACACCCAACTGCGTTCACTAGTTGTAAACGAAGGCTTGCATACTGTCTGCCAAGAAGCTGCTTGCCCAAATATTTTCGAATGTTGGGAAGATCGTGAAGCTACATTCTTAATCGGTGGGGAGGTCTGCACACGTCGTTGCGATTTCTGCAATATCGACACTGGAAAACCGGCTGGCTTGGATCGTGATGAACCTCGTCGCGTAGCCGAATCTGTTCGCACCATGCAACTACGTTACGCAACTATTACTGGTGTAACTCGAGATGATTTAGAGGATGAAGGAGCTTGGCTCTACGCAGAGACTATTCGCAAAGTTCATGAGTTGAATCCCGGAACAGGTGTTGAAATGCTCGCCCCGGATTTCAGTGGAAAAACTGATCTTTTAAATGAGGTCTTCGAAGCAAGACCAGAGGTCTTTGCTCACAATCTCGAGACAGTCCCGCGTATCTTTAAGAGAATCCGACCAGCTTTTAATTACCATCGTTCCTTAGATGTAATCAATCAGGCACGTAACTTTGGATTGATTACAAAATCTAATTTGATATTAGGAATGGGAGAAGTGCGTGAGGAGATTTCCCAAGCTCTCAAAGATCTACACACTGCCGGATGCGATTTGATAACTATTACTCAATATCTACGCCCTACCAATCGACATCATCCAATCGAACGTTGGGTTAAGCCAAATGAATTCGTTGAATTGGCAGATGAGGCTCGCGAAATTGGATTCAAAGGCGTTATGAGCGGTCCGCTAGTTCGATCAAGTTATCGCGCCGGTCGCCTGTACAAGGAAGCGGTCGAGAGAAGAAATGGCTGAACTTGTCTATCCTCCAGTAATCAGCGCCTTCAAAGCGCTCTGGAAGGGACTTGATATTCAATTTAAATTTGAAGGTCAAGATAACTTGCCACGAAAAGGTGGCGCAGTTTTAGCGAGCAATCATGTCAGTTATTTAGATTTTGCATTTATCGGCACCGGTGCTCTTCACTTAAAACGATATATACGTTTCATGGCGAAGAAGGCGGCCTTTGATAATAAAATTGCAGGACCTCTACTTCGTGGGATGAAACATATTTCCGTTGACCGCGATAATGGTGGCGCATCGTTTGTGACGGCGCTTCGAGCGCTTCGTGATGGGGAGATTATCGGCATCTTCCCTGAAGCCACCATTAGTACTTCATTTGAAATTAAGGGAATGAAATCAGGAGCGGTTCGTCTTGCAATCGGTGCACAAGTTCCCGTAATTCCTGTAGTTATCTGGGGTTCGCAGCGAATTTGGACAAAGGGAGTTCCGAAAGATTTCCGTCGCAAATCAGTACCAGTACATATTTACTATGGTGAACCTATCTATTTTGCAAAGGATGCGGATGTTGAGAAATCCGAAACGTTGCTACGAAATAAGATGATTGAGATGCTAAATAAATTGCAGGAGCAGTATCCAGATAGCCATGTCGGAGAACGTTGGGCGCCACAGCGGCTAGGCGGCACGGCGCCTGCTCCTATAAAGTAAATAGACTAGAGTAAATAAAGAGAAGAATTTAAAGGTAAACTTTTAACTATGTTCAAACAGATTCGTGAAGCGTATAAGGTAACTAAAGAGCAGAAGCCTTGGATCGGCGCGGCAATCGCATTTATTATTGTGGCGGTAACCTCCGTTGGCGTACTTCTTGGCGTTCTGGCGGGCCATCCAATCTATGCTGCATTCGTAACTACTCCCTTTGCGTTATTAGTTGCGATGCTCTTCTTTAGTTTGATAGCTAATCGCGCTGCTTACGCATCTATTGAAGGCGTAGCTGGTGCAGGCGCATCGGTGTTGATGGCCATTCGTCGTGGTTTTACAACCACTCCTATGGTCGCTGTAAATAAGCAACAAGATATGGTTCATCGAAGCGTTGGACGTGCTGGAGTTATCTTGGTTGGTGAAGGTAGTAATGCGGTTCGTGCAATGCTGGCAGATGAAGCCAAAAAAGTTGAAAGATTTGTTCCCGGAGTTCCGGTAGCTACAGTAATTGTTGGTGATGGTGAGGGACGTGTTCCCTTGAAGAAGCTACAACGCCATTTGAAGAAAATGCCAAAGCAACTTTCTAAGGTTCAGTTACGCGAAGTTCGCAATCGTTTGAAGGCAGTTGGTGGTTTTAATATGCCCATTCCAAAGGGACCGATGCCAAAGAGTCTTCGCGTTCCTAAGATGTAAGTACTCTTTAATCTAATTATTCTTTATCAAGTAAGTTCCGGAGAGTCGTTCGTGTATTCCACGCCCATTCTCGTCATAAGTAATTGCAAAGATAACTGTGCAAAGTAATGCGGTTCTAATCAAGGCTTGCAACGGCGTAGGCGATTTTCCATCATCAAATCTGACCACTTTTATGCCAGCCATTCGATGACCAAATGAAGCTCCGCCAAATGCGGTAAGTACAGAAACTTCAATAAAAAATACGATCAGCGGCGCGAAAGCCCCCTCCATCTGAAAGCCTCGCACGATTGCGGTGCAAGCCAGCCAATCCAAGCCCAGCGCACCCATCCTTCTAAAAAGTGTGACTTGGCGCCCTTCGAACATGCGGGTGAGCCTACTACCCAACCTTCAGACCGGTGCGAAACAAGACTGTAACAAAGCAGATGGAACGAATTTACACTCGATTAACACTTTCACCATAAGGTACTACCCATAGCTCGGTCAATGAAGATGAGCAAAAATCATAAATCTATTGGGAGATTTAATGTTTAAAAATGCAAAAGAAATTCTTGATTACATCAAGAGAGAAGATGTGAAGTTGGTTGATATCCGCTTCATTGATCTTCCGGGTATCCAACACCACTTCAATGTTCCAGCTGGATCATTTGATGAAGCGGTTTTCACTGATGGTTTGATGTTCGATGGTTCATCGATTCGTGGATTCCAGTCAATTCATGAATCAGATATGAAGTTACTTCCGATTCCAAGCTCTGCATATTTGGATCCATATCGCAAAGAGAAGACTTTGATCATCCTCTTCTCTGTTCATAATCCAATCGACAACACGCCATACTCACGAGATCCTCGTGGCGTATTGACCAAAGCTGTTAATTATTTAAAATCAACCGGAATCGCGGATCAAGCATTCTTCGCGCCAGAAGCTGAGTTCTACATCTTTGATGCAATTCGCTTCAAGTCAGATATGCACGAGGCGTATCACCACATAGATTCTTACGAAGGTTGGTGGAATCGCGGCGAAGAGTTCGATGCAGATGGAACTCCATCTCGTGGTTATCGCACACGTATTAAAGGTGGATATTTCCCAGTCTCTCCAACAGATCAATTTGCAGATCTTCGCGATGAAATCGTCATGCAACTTGAGACGGTTGGTCTACAGGTCGAACGTTCACACCACGAAGTTGGTACTGCAGGTCAGATGGAAATCAACTACAAGTTCAGTGATGTTGAAAACGCAGGTGATGACATCATGAAGTTCAAGTACGTTGTAAAGAACACTGCTTGGCAGAATGGAAAGACAGCAACATTTATGCCAAAGCCTCTGTACGGTGACAATGGTTCAGGTATGCATGTTCACCAATCACTTTGGAAAGATGGAAAGCCACTCTTCTTTGAAGCAGGTAATTACGGAGATCTCTCAGATATTGCTCGTTGGTACATCGGTGGATTGCTAAAGCACGCACCATCGCTACTT
>CAYFJY010000027.1:10647-11201 GCA_964343665.1 uncultured Actinomycetes bacterium
GCCCAGATCCATCATCAAATCCATATCTTGCATTTGCAGCTATGTTGATGGCTGGTCTTGATGGAATCGAAAATAGGATCGAGCCGGCAGCGCCAGTCGATAAAGATATCTATGAACTTGAGGGTGAAGAGGCAGCGGCAATTCCTCAAGTCCCTGGTTCTTTGGAAGCTGCACTAAATGCACTTGAGAAGGATCATTCATTCCTAACCAAGGGTGGCGTCTTCACAGATGATTTGATCTCAACTTGGATTGCATGGAAGCGTAAAGAAGAGGTGGACTTTGTTCGTCTACGTCCGCATCCAGCTGAGTTCGAACTTTATTACGATATCTAAAATAAACAATTAAAGAAGAGCCCTCCAATCCGAAAGGTTTGGGGGGCTCTCCTTTATGGTGTCTACGTGCATAGAGCAAAATGGGCAGTTAGAGCAGCGTTCTTAACAAATGGTCTGATAGTCGGAGCGCTATATTCAAGAATTCCTGATTTAAAAGCATCACTTGGACTTAGCAACGCTCAGGTCGGAACAGTTCTTCTCTGCTCCTCGATTGGGGTGCTC
>CAYFJY010000027.1:11211-12201 GCA_964343665.1 uncultured Actinomycetes bacterium
TTGATGATTTCCCAAGTCGGTAAGTGGTGTGCGGTAAGAGGCTCAAGGCCGATCGTAATTCTATCTTCATATATTTCAGCTTTCACTATTCTGCCTCTTGCAGTTGCAAACAGTTTCTTAACTTTATGTATTTCATTTTTAATTTGGGGTGCATTCTTAACGATGCAAGATGTATCAATGAATACACATGCTTCAACCGTTGAACATGTCGAACAGAAGCGATACATGAGCGGATTTCATGGCGTGTTCAGTGTAGGCGCTCTACTTGGCGGGTTTATCGGTGGTTTGTGCTCGCAATTTGAAGTCTCTATTCTTAAACAGAATATTGGTATCAGCATCTACTTCGTGATTCTTGCTACTCTGGTTAAAAATTGGTGGCTTCCCGCAAAGACGGATATACATGAATACCATAAAGAGAAGAAGGTTCAACGACCAACTATATTGATCTTTATCGGTTTGCTTGGTTTAGCTTCCACAATAAACGAAGGCGCAGCCGGCGACTGGGGCGGAATCCTTGCTCGCGAAACATTCAATGCCGCACCATTCTTAGCAACACTTCCCTATATCTTCTACAACATCGCAATGGTTACAGGAAGATTCAACGGTGATCGCCTCGCTGCGAAATTTGGTCCACTTCGAATTCTCTTTGTTGGTGGCATCTTCGCTGGAATTGGTTTGACAACTGGTTTGGTAATTGGTGGTATTTACCCACAGATATTTGCTTGGTTTGCAATCGGTGCTGGAATGTCGGTAGTAATTCCAATGGTATTTAGCCTCGCTGGCGAGATAGCCCGAGAGAGATTTGCTGGAAAAATCGCGCCAGCACAAGCTGTAGCAGCAGTATCTGGAATTTCATATTTCGGATTTATGGCCGGGCCACCCCTTATGGGTTTCTTATCTAATGTACTTACCTTGAGATGGGCGATGTTGATTCCTGCTGCGCTCTCTTTCTTCCTTGCCTTTGGAAGCCAGAGAATCAAAACTTCTTAA
>CAYFJY010000028.1:0-11734 GCA_964343665.1 uncultured Actinomycetes bacterium
TGATTATCTCTTTGATTAGGCATCACTCACCACCTTTAACGTAGCCGAGCTCTTTTGCGTAATCGGTTAACTTTTCACGAAGTTGTTTACGTCCGCGGTGAAGTCGAGACATAACTGTTCCGGCTGGGACACCTACGATCTCTGAGATCTCTTTGTATGAGAAACCTTCAACATCGGCAAGATAAACCGCCATACGAAATTCTTCTGGAATCTCATTTAGCGCACGTTTGATATCTGAATCTGGCAGATTCTCAAGAGCAGATATCTCTGCAGATTTTCCTTGATCAGGTGTGTGTGATGCGGATTTATATAACTGCCAATCCTCTACCTCTGCATCCGCCGTTAATTGTGGTTGGCGCTGAGCCTTGCGATAGTTATTGATAAAAGTTGTCTGTAAAACTCTATAAAGCCAAGCTTTTAGATTGGTACCAGCTTCAAATTGATGAAATGATGCAAATGCTTTCAAATAAGTATCTTGTACTAAATCTTTTGCATCCTCTGGATTCTTCGTGTATCGAAGAGCAGCTGCATAAAGTTGATCTGCAAATTGCATAGCATCGCGTTCGAAGCGCGCATTGCGATCTGATGCGCTCTCTTTTACTAATTCCTTGGATGCCATTTGCCCCAAGACTACAGGCAGCGCTTCGAGGACGCTCTTGGCCACCTTGCGCCTTGAACTTCCTGCCTCACTGCCCTTATTCGTAACCATTGCCCCTTACAACCGACCAGGCAGTGACTGTATTCCCAGTTCAATTAAAAGAGCGTCTCTGGCTCCGTAATAGATATCGGTATCGCTAACTCCGGTCCATTGTTAGCGACTTTATTTACAGCATCGCTCACCGGAACTGGATGTAAATGAGCATCAGGTTTTGGAACCTTCATCAAATCTAATAATTCATTTAAATCATGTTCGCGAATATCTAACCAATCGTTCCAACGATCTCGAGGCATCATCACTGGCATTCGATGATGAATTGTTGCAAGTTCTCCAACTGCATCACGAGTGATTATTGATGCGCTTTGCATAGATTTTCCAGATGGAGATCGCCATGTATTCCAAATTCCAGCTATAGCTAAAGAACTACCGTCATCACTTGAAATATAGAAAGGTTGTTTTGTTTTGTAACGACCCAATTCAGTCGCCCATTCATAATAACCATCTGCTGGAACTAAACAACGTCTTGATTTAAAAGAATCTCTAAAGGTTGGCTTTTCATGAATCGATTCAGAGCGTGCATTAATCGCACGAGATTGAGAGGCGCGTGCTTCAGTTTCATCAGTCAACCACGGACCAATCATTCCCCAAGATGCAGTTGATAGTTCGCGAACATTGTTTGCATCATTTCGAACTATATAAATTTCATTTGTTGGCGCGATATTCCAACTTGCAGGAAGTGCATTTTCCGGGAATTTGCCAGTGACTGCAAACTCCTCAACCAAATCGCGCATCTCTTGAGTTTGCGCATATCTTCCACACATAAATGGAATTCTACCTGTGTGCATACGCGATAGAATTGCGCATATGGCTTCAACTGATTCGACATTATGGCTTGCGCCCTTTCGCGGCAAAAATCCAGTTAATGTTCGAGTAACAATCCCTGGCTCTAAATCTGTAACCAATCGCGCGCTAATCCTCGCAGCGCAAGCTGAGGGAACTTCCATTCTTCGAAAACCACTGATCTCACGTGATTCTGAATTGATGGTAAGTGGACTTAGAGCACTTGGTTTATCGATAACAGAACGAAGTGATTCAATTTTTGAAGTAACTGGTGGCGCGCTAAAAGGGCCAACGAAGATAGATGTTGGAAATGCCGGAACGGTCATGCGCTTTTTGCCGCCGCTAGCTGCACTTGCAAGTGGAGAGATCGCTTTCGATGGTGATCCACGATCGCATGAGAGACCACTTGGACCAGTAATAAAAGCCTTGGAAGAGTTGGGCATTTCGGTAAATCACGGCGGACGCTACGCACTTCCATTAACTCTTGAAAATAAAAATGGCGGAAAGATTCGCGGTGGGGAGATAGAAATTGATGCCAGTGCATCATCACAGTTCTTATCCGCGCTCTTATTGATAGCACCTAGTACAGAACTTGGAATTACTGCTCGCCACATTGGTGGTGCGCTTCCATCAATGCCACATATAGAAATGACTGTGCAGATGCTCCGTGACTTTGGTGCAACGGTTCATGTAGATAGAACTGCAAATACTTGGAAGGTTGAGCCAGGAAAATTAAAGGCACAAGATTTAGTTATCGAACCTGATCTTTCTAATGCAGCGCCCTTTATGTCAATTGCAATGCTCTGTGGCGGCTCAGTGACGATTGCTGATTGGCCAAAGCAAACTACTCAACCTGGTGATCATCTCCGCGAAATCTTTACACGCATGGCCGCAAAAATTGAATTTGTCGAAGGTGAAGATGGCGGGCTGAAGATCACTGGCGATGGAAATGTTCACGGAATTGATATTGATCTAAAGGATGTAGGTGAATTAACTCCAGCAATCGCTGCGCTCTGTGCGCTTGCTGACTCCCCTTCATATTTAAAGGGAATAGGTCACTTGCGACTACATGAGACAGATCGCTTAGCTGCTTTAAGAGCGGAAATAAATGATTTAGGTGGAGATGTAATCGAAGAGCCAACTGCGCTTCGAATAAATCCAAAGCCATTACATAAGGGCATCTTTCATACGTATGACGATCATCGTTTGGCAACTTCTGGTGCGACTATTGGATTGGTTGTTGAAGGTATTGAAGTTGAGAATATTGCAACCACCCGTAAGACAATCACTGATTTTCCAGGTCTTTGGAATAGCCTGCTCGAAGAGAAAACTTCAGAATGAGTAGACGAGATTACGACGAATCAGATGTTCGTATACGTCCTAGTCGTAGAACAAAACCTCGCACCAAAGATCGTCCAACCCACGAAAACGCAATCAATGCATTTGTGATCACAATTGATCGTGGCCGAACCACATGTGTTTTAAAAGATGGTACCGAAGTCACGGCTATGAAAGCTCGCGAACTTGGTCCCAAATCTGTGGTTGTTGGGGATCATGTTCGTTTGGTTGGAGATACTTCTGGAAGCGACGGATCACTTGCCAGAATCGTCGGAATCGAAGAGCGTCGAACAGTACTAGTGCGAACCGTCGACGATGCTGCTCAATTTGAGCGAACCATCGTTGCCAATGTTGATCAACTTGTAATCGTAGTTGCAGCTTCCAATCCCGAACCTCGCCGCGGTTTAATTGATAGATTCTTAGTTAGTGCATTCATTGAAGGAATTGATCCGATACTTGTGATCACAAAATGTGACCTCGCTTCAGCGCCAGATTTTCTTAACGAATATAAATCAATTGGAGTACAGACTTTCACAACCACTAAAGATTCGAAGTTAACTGAACTTCATGAAACTTTGAATGGAAAAGTATCGGTATTGGTTGGTCATTCAGGCGTAGGAAAATCCACGCTATTGAATAGATTAACGGAGGCAGAGCGACAGACCGGCGATGTAAATGATGTAACTGGTCGAGGCCGCCATACATCTTCTTCAGCCTACGCAGTACCTTTGAAGAATTCCTCTAAAAATAGTTGGTTGATAGATACTCCAGGTATACGTGCATTTGGACTTTCGCATATAGATCCCTCGCGAATAGTCGCAGCATTTGATGATTTACTTGAAATCACAAATTCATGTATGACGAATTGCTCTCATAATGAAATAGATTGCGCTTTAAATGAATGGATGGCGCCAAACGGTATCGAGATTCCTGAACGTGTGGCCCGCGTAACTAGCCTTCGTAACCTGCTTGCGGCAGGGTTAGAATAAGGAAATGGCGAATTTCGCAAGCGATAAGTATCAAGCGGATCTCGAATTAGTCCGACGAATAGCAACAAAAGCTGATTCAGTTTCAATGGCGCGATTCTTAGCGCAGGATTTAGTAATCGAGACCAAACCAGATTCTTCTCCTGTTACCGATGCCGATAAAGCTACCGAAAAAGCGATTCGTGAAATTCTTGAGAGCGAAAGACCTAACGATGGAATTCTCGGTGAAGAGTTCGGATCTGATATCACTGGAAAAAATCGCTATTGGGTGATCGATCCAATCGATGGCACTAAATCTTTCTTACGTGGTCTTCCCGTTTGGTCGACCTTAATTGCACTTGTAGAAGTAAATGATGGTGTGCAAGAAGTGGTTGTTGGTCTGGTGTCATCGCCAGCACTTGCAAGAACTTGGTTTGCAACCAAAGGCGGTGGCGCATTCACGACTTTCGCTACGCAAAATAACGGACAACCAAGAAAAATCTCAGTATCGAAAGTCTCTGAAATCAAAGATGCACATGTTGGATACTCTGATTTTGTTGGTTTCGGTGATCGTTTAAATGGATTCCAATCAATAATTAACGATGCTTGGCGCACACGCGCAGTGGGCGATTTCTGGTCACATATGTTGGTGGCTGAAGGCGTAATGGATGTAGCGATCGAACCATCGCTTGCGCTTTGGGATATGGCGCCTTTGGATATTGTCGTACGTGAAGCTGGTGGAACTTTCTCAGATATTGAAGGTTCTGCTGGTCCATTTGGAAAGAGCGGACTTTCAACTAATGGTTTATTAAAGGATGCGGTGTTAAAACGATTAAATGGCTGACACTTTAGAAAAATCTGAACAGATTAAGGATTCCAAGAAGAGCGCTCTAGAACCACGCACCTTTAAAGTCACAGGCATGACCTGTAACGCCTGCGTCAATTCAGTGGAGCGTTCACTTAATTCGATGCCCGGCGTATCTGCCACAGTTAATTTCGCCGCCGAAACTGCACATGTATTGGCCCCTGCTGAGGTATCTGCGAAAGAGATCATCAAAAAAATCGAATCTGCAGGTTATGAAGGAGAAGAGATTGGCGATAACGAAGCAATCACTCTTCACAGCAAGAAATCTGCTGTTGCGCTGATCTTCGCGCTTATTTTCACAATTCCTGTGGTGCTCTTTTCAATGAGCATGGATCTACAGATGCAATTTGGAAATTGGTTGGTAGAAGGTTTCAAATATTTCAATATCCAAAATCCAACCGACAGTTTCCATCAGATGGTCCACTTAGCGCTACTAATTCTTAGCGCACCCGTCGTACTGATTGTCGCCTTCCCTATTCATAGAGCAGCGCTTCGAAACTTCTTCCATCCGACAATGGACAACTTGATTTCACTTGGTTCGCTCACTGCCTTTAGTTGGTCGGTTTATGCAGCGCTATGGGATTTAGATTCGATTTATACCGAAGTCGCAGCATCGGTGGTAACACTCGTCATCTTGGGTCGTTACCTCGAATCACGTGCAAAGCGCAGTGCAAGTAGCGCACTTTCAGAACTATTGAAGATCTCCACTAAAGATGTGACCGTTAAACGCGGTGGATTACCAATGGTTATTCCAGTTGAACAACTGGAAATTGGCGATATTTTCGTAGTGATGCCAGGTCAGCGCATTGCAACTGATGGCGTAGTTGTATCCGGAACCTCAAGTATCGATAACTCGCTAATCACTGGTGAATCTGTTCCTGTCGAGGTCGCGCCAGGTGATCGCGTAATTGGTGCGACGGTAAATCAAAATGGTCGCCTTGAAGTTCGTGCAACTCGCGTTGGGAAAGAGACTGAATTTGCACGCATCACTGCAATGGTTATCAGCGCACAAGGCGAAAAAGCGCCAATCCAAAGGATGGCAGATCGCATCTCAGCAATATTCGTTCCAATTGTCACAACATTAGCTATTGCAACTTTCCTTTTCTGGAGATTCACAAATGGCGAAACGATTGCGCGATCAATAGAAATTGCAGTTGCTGTATTAGTAATTGCCTGCCCATGTGCTCTAGGACTTGCTACTCCAGTTGCGCTATTAGTGGCATCGGGTCGTGGTGCGCAGCGTGGAATTGTGCTTCGTAAACCATCTGCATTAGAGAGCGCTAAAGAGATCACCGATGTTGTTCTAGATAAGACCGGAACTCTGACCACCGGTGTAATGAAAGTTGCTCATGCAAGCCTAGTTCCAGAGGCTGCATCGGTGCTTGGTTCTTCTTGGAACACGATTGCAACTGAGAGAAAGATTTTGGAATCTGCAGCATCAATTGAATCGATGAATAGCCATCCGATCGCAGAAGCTATTGTTAGATTTGCAAAGATAGAGAGACCTTTATCAGTAACTGATTTTCAAATAACTCCTGGTGCTGGCGCCGCAGGAAGAGTAAATCTCTCAACCGATCAGGTCACCCAATCTGCAATAGTGATCATCGGTTCACCTGCCGCTGTTGCCCACTCATCCATGGCTTTTCATCCAAAGATTGCAAAGGCGATTGCAGATGCAGAATTAGAGGGGCTATCAGTATCAGTACTTGCCTGGGAGGGCGTAGCAGTCGCTGTATTTGCCGTTGGCGACTCGATTAAGACTGATGCGCAGAGCACTGTATCTGTACTTCATTCACGTGGAATAAATGTCTGGTTATTAACAGGAGACCATAAAGATGTTGCGCTAAATACTGCGCACTCTGTTGGAATACATGAGAACCATGTGATTGCCGAAGCTACTCCTGAGGCAAAGATCGAACATATTAAGAAATTGCGTTCCGAAGGCAAGAGAGTATTGATGATCGGCGATGGAGTTAATGATGCTGCGGCACTAGCTGCCGCAGATCTATCAATGGCGATCGGAACCGGCACCGATACTGCAATAGCAACTGCAGATATAACTCTTACAAACCCTGCACTCAAATCAATCACCGATGCGCTAGATCTTTCCAAGCGCACCTTGGGAACTATTCGTGGCAATTTAGCTTGGGCTTTTGTTTATAACGTTATTGGAATTCCAATTGCTGCCCTTGGTTATCTGCAGCCAATGTATGGCGCTGCTGCAATGGCCCTTTCAAGCTTATTTGTGGTTACCAATTCGCTCAGAATCAAATAGGAATCAAATAGGAATCAAATAGGAATCAAATGAAGCCAGAAAATTCAGGACTTGCCAAACCAAAGCTTCGCGGCGTAATTCACCTTGTCATGTCGCCAATTTCTCTAGTGGCTGGGCTTGTGATGATCTCGGCGGCTTCTGAGCTACGTGGGCGTATCACTCTTGGGATTTTTACATTAACTGCAGTTACTTTATTTACTTGCAGCGCGCTTTATCATCGAGTTAAATGGAGTGAAAAATACCGAGGCCTTTGGCGAAGGATCGATCACGCAAATATCCCAATATTGATCGCCGGAACTTACACGCCATTTGCAGTCTTTTTGCTTGAACCTACCCAGCGCAAAATCCTTTTGATTGCAGTTTGGGTCGGTGCGCTAAGCACTGCATTCTTGCGAATTGTCTGGCTCAAAGCCCCGCGCTGGTTGTATGTAGCTGCATATATCTTGCTTGGTTGGGCTGCACTTGCCTTCATCCCAACTTTTTATCGAAATGGTGGAGTGCTAGTTTTTATTTTGATCGTTTTAGGTGGGTTCTGTTACACCGCAGGCGGAGTTGTGTATGCGCTAAAGAAACCGAACTTCAATCTCAATTGGTTCGGCTTCCATGAACTATTTCATGCGCTAACTGCCGCTGCATTTCTATGCCACTTAGTTGCAGCGATTTTTACAGTCTTTAAACATTAAATATTTTAAACAAATATTTATACAAATATTGGTAGCGGGGGCAGGATTTGAACCTACGACCTCTGGGTTATGAGCCCAGCGAGCTACCGAGCTGCTCCACCCCGCGTCGGTAAACCGAACTTTAGTAGAGCAGCGCAATAAATCAAAATCGCGTTTTATCCGCGCATAAAAAGTAAATTAATTACTTTTTACTTGTCTTATCTTGCGCAGCAATTGCAGCATTAATCGCCGACTTCAAGCGATCTTGTGCTTTACCGTATGCAGCGAAATCTCCCTTTGCAAGAGCTTTCTGTGCATCTGCAAGTGCTTGCTTTGCGCTATTTAGCGCCGCATTTAAAGATGATGAAGTTGTAGTTGTGCCACCGCTTGTAGAACCAGTTGATTGTCCGGCTGCATTGGTTCCGGAATTTCCACCGAATACCTGATCGAGTGCGCCCTTCAAATTATCATCAAATCCGATTTGATCACCGAATGAGACAAGAACTTTCTGAAGTAATGGATATGCCGCAGCATTTGCAGTTGCGCGAACATAAACAGGCTGTACGTACAACAAACCATTGCCAACTGGAAGCGTTAATAGATTGCCTAGAACTACATCTGATCCACCTTGGCGAAGCAGCGACAGCGTACTTGCTACTTCTGGTTTCGCTTCAAAGTTAGATGCCACCTGAGTTGGGCCTGCGATATTTGTACTGCGTGGCAATTGCAGCACAGTGATCTTTCCGTAATCCTTACCAGGTGATGCATTCACCGCTGCGAATGCAGATAGGTTTTCACGACCACCGCGAGGAACAAATGGAGTGGTCAACATGAATGCTTCTTGATCTGCACCAGGCAACTGCATCGTTGTGTAATAAGGAGGCTGATTAGCTACGTTTCCACCAAATGTTGATGGATCACGAGGTACGCGCCAGAAATCTTGACCGCCGTAGAAGGCGCTTGCAGTCTTAACGTGATACGCAGACAAGATATCGCGCTGAACTTTGAAGATATCTTCTGGATAACGTAAATGCGACATCAAATTCTTCGAAATCTCACTCTTTGGCTTGATCACACCTGGATATGCCTTAGACCAAGTCTTCAATACTGGATCGCTAACATCCCATTGGTAAATACTTACTGTTCCGTCATAAGCATCTACTGTTGCTTTAACTGAGTTACGGATGTAATTGACTGTCTTATCTGCTTGTGCGACCACTGCATTTGAACGCGCTGTCAGAGCATCAGTTGTTGCTGAAGATAACGCAGTCTTATGTGCATATGGATAGCCCGCTGTTGTCGTGTATCCATCGATAATCCATTTAACTTTCCCGTCGATCACCGCTGGATATGGATCTCCATCCAAAGTAAGCCACGGTGCAACTTTTGATACTCGTTCGCGTGGATTTCTATTAAATAGAATCTTTGATTCAGAGTTGATCAAATTAGATAACAAGATTCGCTGCTCTTGATATTTGATAGCAAATACCAAGCGATTAAATAGCGACCCTACAGGTACGCCGCCTTTTCCAGCATAAGTAGTGTTCTTCTGGCCATTTGATGAAGTGTCATCTGGATAATCGAATTCCACTGGGGTCTTTGATTTTCCACCGATAATCGAATAGTCAGGGACATTCTCACCGAAATAGATCCTAGGTTCGAATTTTCCAAGGCCGGAAGTCGGAGGAAGATCACCGACAATGAAGTTTGGCTTTCCATCAGCATCAACTGTATTTCCGTAAGCTGCTACGAAACCAAAGCCATGTGTGTATACAAGGTGATCGTTAATCCAATTTCGAACTGGGTTACCTTCGATATTTAATTCGCGAACTGCAACAACAGCATCTCGTTGAGTGCCGTTGATTTGATAACGATCGATATCAAGAGAATCTGCAAATGAGTAATAAGGCTTGATTTGCTGTAACTGGCGGAATGTCGCAGATAGAACATTTGGATCCATCAAGCGGATATTGGCGATAGTGTTTGCATCATTTGCCAACTGACCAGCGCTAGATACCACCGTTGCGTTGTAATCTTTGATTTGAATTCCATTTAAATCATAAGCAGCGCGAGTGGCGTCGATATTTCTCTGAATATATGGCGCCTCTTTATTTGATTCAGATGGCTTTACTTGGAACTGCTGTACTGCAGCAGGATAGATAGTTTCGATAATCAACGAAGATGCAACCATCAGACCAATACCAAGGATTGGAAGTGACCACGATTTACGAACGATATTCATCATGAATAGCGCAGCACAGATAAGTGCAATACCGGTCATAATTGCCTTAGCGGGCAACATCGCATTTACATCCGTATATGTAAGACCTGTGATCAAGCGGCTCTGCTTTAGAGAGAGCGCATAGCGATCCATCCAATAGGCCGCAGCTTTAGTAAGCACTATCAAACCAAGCAGAATGGATAGCTGAACGCGGGCAAATACTGTTGTATTTCCAGTGCGCTGACCTGGCGCTGGAAGCCTTAGCGCTGCATATAAATAATGCGTTGCGACTGCGCCAATTAGCGCAAATACCAGAGTGCTGGTAGCCCAACCAATTAATGATTGATAAACGGGCAACTTAAATGCAAAGAATGAGATATCGAGATTAAATTGTGGGTCCTTCACGCCGAATTCTGTTGCGTTCTTAAATTGCAACCACTGTGACCAGAAACCTGTTGCAGAAGAACCGGCCATATAAAAAACCACTAAGAAAATTAATGTTGTTACAAGGCGGCGTTTTGGATCAATCTGACTGCGATAACGTTCGAGATTATCTGCCTCTACAGCCATCGGTGCATAGATTGGGCGTCCGCGATATGCGATGACTACGTTGGCAACGACTATCAAAGAAGTTAAAAGACCTACTACTACAAAGAGCCAAGCTTTTGTAAATAAAGTTGTCTTCCAGACCGAGCTATAGCCAACGGATTTAAACCACAGGATATCTGCATAGAAGGAGCTAATCGCAATTAGCACTGAGCTTAGTATGAAGAGAATTATTAAGGTGATTGCAAGAGGGCTGCGGCGAATTTTCTTAGCCTCTCGCCCGAAGTTATCGCCTAAATTACCGAAGTTATTTCCAAATGGGCTTCCAAAGTTAGCCATTGTTTCCTCTTCTAGTTTTTCTTGTTTCTTCTTGTTTTTTTAGTTTTTTCTAGTTTGCTCTATTTTTTTTCAAGTGGTTTTAAAGTTTTCTAAAATTTAATAACTTGCTACTTTCTAAAGGAGTCTTGAAACTTCTTGAAAGTAGCGGTAGAACGTAGGGTGTCATTTTCATATTTGCTCTTAAATTTTGATACCCAGACCGCATATCCCAAGGCCCCAACTAGGCCTACGGCTGGAACGATCCACCAGATTAGGGCTGAAGCTGCTTGAGACATGGGTAAATGATATTTAGATTGGCTATAAATTACGAAAAGGCGATTTTTAAGGCTTTAGCGCCTGTCGGTGAGAGCCCAAAGGCAGAGAACCTTCTGTAACGCTATAAAGCTATAAAGCAGGAATATTGCCAAGCTATGTAAGCGTTAGGCTAGTTAGATAACGGATAGATAATTGGCTTAATTTGGCTTAATTGCCAAGTAAGTGAAATAAGAGGAGAGAGGGCGAGATAGGGCTATGACACCTTTTGGCTTCGGCCCATCTCCTTCTGATGAGGGGCCAGAGAACTTCGACTTCAATGAAATGATGCGTCGCATGCAATCGGAATTTCAAAAGATTGCTCCTGGTTTTGCAAACCCTGCGATGTTTGCACCATCTCAAGGTGCGCTTCCAAAAGATGTAATTCGAGAAGTTGCAAAGAGTTTTATTCAAACTCACGGAACGCAACCAGTTGGCGCAAATGATCAAGCAAAATGCGAAGAGGCTTTTGGTATAGCCAACACTTGGTTGGATCAATCAACTCTCTTTCCCGCAGTTACATATGATCATCCCGCAATTAGCCCACTTGATTGGCTCAACATCACTATAGAAGGTTGGCATTCGACTTTTGAGCCGCTGGCGATTGGATTAACTGATGCGGTTTCAAAATTAATTGAAGAGGCAAGCGCTGCAATGCGCGAGGCACAGCAACAGGTAGAGCAACAGGTAGAGCAAGAGGCTCAACTTGGGCCAATGGGACAGATTCTCCGCGG
>CAYFJY010000029.1:0-1865 GCA_964343665.1 uncultured Actinomycetes bacterium
ACCACGCCTGTAGAAACCGCTCGGCGGCGCTTCCTTGGCTTGATTCCCCGCTTCTCGCTCTTTTCCTCACTCTGATTATCATCTCGATTACGGCTCTCGCTTTCAGAATCAGAAGTTGAATCATCTGATTCAACTTCATGATCATCATGGCGACCTGCAAATACTGGCTCCACTGCTTTTGCACGAACTGGTTCGGTGTGAATATGAATTCCGCGTCCGTTACAACTATCGCATGTTGTACTGAAAGCTTCTATCAAACCTTGGCCGATTCGT
Organism: uncultured Actinomycetes bacterium; assembly: GCA_964343665.1. GTDB lineage: Bacteria > Actinomycetota > Actinomycetes > Nanopelagicales > Nanopelagicaceae > ZLKRG08. The sequence goes on from CAYFJY010000029.1 coordinate 274, forward strand.
TTACGAGTTAATTGAACTAAACCTAGAGAGGTAACTTCTGCAACTTGATGTTTAGTGCGATCTCGGCCGAGACATTCAATCAATCTACGCATAACTGCCTCGCGATTAGATTCCAGGATCATATCGATGAAGTCAATTACAACAATTCCACCCAAGTCACGAAGTCTTAATTGTCTGGCAATTTCTTCTGCTGCTTCGAGATTGTTTTTAGTGACAGTCTCTTCCAAATTTCCGCCCTTACCGATGAATTTACCGGTATTAACATCGATGACAACCATTGCTTCTGTGCGATCTATAACTAGCGAACCACCAGAAGGCAGATACACCTTGCGATCAAAAGCCTTTGCTAATTGTTCATCAACTCGATAATCGCTAAATAGATCGCCAGTTCCGGTGTACTTTTCAATCTTCTTTGAAAGTTCCGGCGCTATAAATCCTAAGTAATCAGAGATGTCGCTGAATGCCTGGTCGCCTTGAATCTTTAATACGCCGAAGTCTTCTGAGAAGATGTCACGAATTACGCGGACCGCCAAATCTGGTTCGGTGTAAAGCGCTACTGGTGGATGGAAATTAGGATTTAAGGTCTTCTGATAAATCTCTTCCCATTGCGCTTTAAGTCTTGCGATATCGCTAGTTAGTTCCTCATCGCTCACACCTTCAGCGGCGGTTCGAACAATTACACCAGCCTCTTCAGGGACTAAACCTTTTAGTATGTTCTTGATTCGATTACGCTCAGTTTCCGGTAGGCGACGAGAAATTCCACTCATTCCGCCACCAGGAACATAAACAACATATCGACCAGGTAGAGAGATTTGGCTAGTTAAGCGCGCACCTTTTTGACCGATTGGATCCTTTGTTACTTGGACCAAAACTGCTTGACCAGTTTTTAAAGCAGTTTCGATTTTTCGAGGTGCGGACTCTTCTAAACCTGCTGCATCCCAATTTACTTCTCCGGCATAGAGAACTGCATTTCTACCTTTTCCAATATCAACGAAGGCTGCTTCCATGGATGGAAGAACATTTTGAACTTTACCTAGATAAATATTTCCTACGTAAGAGATAGAGGAATTTCTATTTACATAATGTTCTACCATCACGCCATCTTCAATAACGCAGATCTGTGTACGGTCTCCTTTTTGACGAACTAGCATCTCGCGCTTAACTTGATCGCGACGAGCTAAAAGTTCACCTTCGGTGATAATTGTTCCGCGACGGCGATATAGCTCACGATAGTTATCTTTATATTCACGACGATCTTCTCGGTGGCGACCCTCGCGACGGTGGTGTCGTTCGCGACGAGATCCGCGATCGGGACGTTCTGAACGTTCTTTACTTTCTCTAACCTTAACTACTGTTGGTACGCCATCTTCATCAATGCTTTCGCCTGGCTTCACTCCATCTTCAGCGCTACGGCGGCGACGGCGACGTCGGTGTGAAGTTGCGCTCTCTTCAGATGCGCTATCACTTTCGACAAGCTCTGCACCAGATGTGCTCTCTTCTTGACCTTTACGTCGACCACGTCCGCCACGACGACGACGGCGTCCGCCGCGACGAGACTCTGAATCATCTTCAAAATTATCTTGTGGTTTATC